>JAGQKQ010000237.1 GCA_020430005.1 Candidatus Omnitrophota bacterium | reverse complement strand
TTTATCCTTGCGCCCTAGTCAGTTGAATGATTTTATCGGGCAGGATGATATTGTTAAAAATCTACAAGTTTCCATTCAGGCGGCTAAACAAAGACAGGAACCGGTGGAACATATGCTTTTTTCCGGTCCTCCAGGGCTGGGAAAAACATCCTTGGCCAATATTGTCGCCTATGAAATGGGATCCAGAGTTACTATTACTTCCGGCCCTGCGATTGAGCGTGCGGGCGATCTGATCGGTATTTTAACAAATTTGGAAGAAGGCGATGTGTTGTTTATCGATGAAATTCACCGCATTTCCAAAGTTGTGGAAGAGTTTTTATATCCGGCCATGGAAAATTTCAAAATTGATTTTATTGTGGATAAAGGGCCGTATGCCAAAACTGTTAATTTTAATTTGAAGCCGTTTACACTTATCGGGGCGACAACCCGCAGTGGTTTATTGGCCTCACCTTTGCGCGACCGGTTTGGAATCTTCCATCACCTGAATTTTTATGACCCGGACGAACTGGCGCAAATTGTTACCAACTCTGCCAGAAAATTAAATGTTAGCATTGAAGAGCCGGCCGCGTTACGGATTGCCCAATGTTCCCGGGGAACACCACGGATTGCCAACCGTTTGTTAAGAAGGGTGCGTGACTACGCGCAGGTAAAAACGGACAACGATGTTATCGGCCTTGGTATCGTGAATGAAGCTTTGAGGTCTTTGGAAATTGACGATCATGGTTTGGATCGGACGGATTTACGGTTGTTACAAATTATTTTGGATCATTATAAAGGCGGCCCGGTTGGCATTGACGCGCTGGCGGCGACATTGAATGAAGAAGTCGATACCATTGAAGATGTTGTTGAACCGTATCTTTTAAAAATAGGTTTTGTGAAACGCACACCCCGTGGCCGCGAATTAAGTGACGCCGCGTTAAAACACTTACGGCAATAATACGAAACAGATAGAGGGAAAGAATATGAAGAAGAGAGTTTTCTCCGGAATTAAACCATCCGGGGATATTCATTTAGGGAATTATCTCGGCGCGATCCGTAATTGGGTAACAGCCCAGGAAGAGCACGACAGCATTTATTGTATTGTGGATTTGCATTCCATTACAGTCGCCCAGGATCCGAAAGAATTAAAACGTAATATTCGGGAGTTAACGGCTATTTATTTTGCCGCCGGGATTGACGAAAAGAAATCCACTGTTTTTGTTCAATCGCATGTCAGCGCGCACAGCGAATTGGCCTGGATTTTAAATTGCTTTATTCCGATGGGATGGATGGAGCGGATGACCCAGTTTAAAGATAAGGCCCAGAAAAATAAAAAGCGGGTCAGTGTGGGGCTTTTCGATTATCCGGCATTAATGGCGGCCGATATTTTGTTATACGACACAGATTATGTCCCTGTTGGCGAAGATCAGAAGCAGCATGTGGAATTAACACGCGACACCGCGGAGTTGATGAATTCCCGTTTCGGAAAAGATCTCTTTAAAGTGCCGACGCCGGTTATTCCGAAAACAGGTGCCCGTATTATGGGGCTGGATGATCCGTTGAAAAAAATGGCTAAGAGCGATGATAAGCCGAATCGCTCCGTTTATCTGCTGGATTCCCCAGACACAATCCGAAAAAAAATTATGCGGGCGACAACGGATTCGTTAACAGAAATCCGTTTTGATAAAGAACGTCATGGTGTTAATAACTTGCTGACGATCTATCAATTATGTTCGGGAAAAACGGCCAAAGAGATTGAGGCCCATTTTGCCGGCAAACAATATTCCGACTTAAAAAGGGAATTGGCCGAGGTGGTTGTTGAGGAATTGCGTCCTGTTCAACAGAAGGCGAAAGATTTATTAAATCACCCGGATCATCTGGAATCTCTTCTGAAAACCGGAGCAGAAAAAGCGGAAGAAATCGCGCAGGCGACATTAAAACGTGTTCAGGAGCGTATAGGACTGGGGTAAGGCTATGAGTTCTATGGCAAAGATGCTGATTCTCACAGGCGTGTTCTTTATAGCGGCCGGACTGTTGCTCTTTCTGTTTGGTAAAATTCCGGGAATGGGAAAGCTGCCCGGAGATATTTTAATTAAAGACAAAGACGGAAACCATGTGTTTTACTTTCCGATTGTCACGTGTATCATTGTCAGTGTGTTATTAAGTCTATTCTTCTCGTTGTTTAATTCAAAATGAAAAAACTTAGAATCATTTTCCTTATATTCTTATGTCTGCCGTTAATGGCGTTTTCTTCACGGTCCACGACAGATGAAACGCGTGTCCGTATTGCGCTTTTAAAGGATGAGACAGACTTTTATATCTCTGCCCAGGGACAGTATGAAATTATTGATCCCACCAGAGGAGCTGTTTTGGAGGAAGGCCGCCGGCTGAAAGAACAGCAGGTTGTTGTGAACCGCCGTTTTGTTCAATTCGGACGGACCGATTATAAAACGCCGCATGTGCGTATTATCGCCCACAAATATATAACAATTGCCAAGGGAGACGATGCCAAACAGTACCGGGGGCAGATTGATATTTATGTGACCGAACGGGGATTATTGTTGGTTGTGAATACGCTGGGATTGGAAGAATATGTGCGCGGCGTTCTTTTTCATGAAGTTTCTCACCGCTGGCCGATGGAAGCGCTGAAGGCGCAGGCGGTGGCAACCCGTTCGTATGTTTTATATCAGGCCCACGAGAATCAGGAACAGAAATATGATGTCACCAGTGATATTTATTCTCAGGTTTATGGAGGAAAAAGCGCTGAACGGTACCGTACCAATATCGCCACCAAACGGACGGAAGGCGAAGTCATGATTTATAACGGAAAAATCTTGCCGGCTTATTTTCATGCGAACAGTGGCGGGCACACCGAAGATGTTAAAGAAATGTGGAATCATCCGGACTTGCCGCCATTAAGCGGAGTCGAGGACCCGTATGCAGAAGAGGCCCCGGCCTATTACTGGCGTAGGAATTTTCGTTCCGGGGATATTCAACGTCTTTTAAAAGACAATGGATATCGAATCGGTTTAATTAAGGATATTACCGTGATTGATCGAACGCGCAGTGGGCGTGTGCGGACATTACGCATTGAAGACCGTGACGGAAAAGTTATAACCATTTCCGGAAAAGCGTTCCGTCATATTGTCGG
>JAGQKQ010000236.1 GCA_020430005.1 Candidatus Omnitrophota bacterium | reverse complement strand
TAATGCGTTGGCGTATCTTTTACAGATGTACGCGATCACACTGACACTGGTCCCATATTTGATTGCCGTCAAGCGGATGAGTGTTTTGTTTACGTCTCTGTATGGTTTTATTATACTAAAGGAACGGCTGGAGAAGCGGTTGATCGGAATTGTTTTAATGATTATCGGTGTTTTTCTGATGTCGTTTTTTGTATAACAACCGAAAGGAGTTACTATGCGTAAGTTATTAGCGTTAACAGTTATCTTTTTATTAACCATTGTTGTGCAGGGAGAAGCTATGGACGAACAAGTCACAAAAAAAGCGATTTTTGCCGGAGGATGTTTTTGGTGTATGGAGCCGCCGTTCGAAAAACTGGAAGGTGTATTTTCTGTCACGTCCGGTTATACCGGCGGGCATGACACAGATCCTACCTATCAGGAAGTCTCGTCCGGAATAACCGGTCATGCGGAAGCGATTGAGGTTGTTTATGACCCGACTAAGGTCAATTATGAACAATTGCTGGATATTTTCTGGCGGAATATTGATCCGACCGATGCCAGTGGGCAGTTTGCGGATAAAGGCAGTCAGTACCGGCCCGCTATTTTTTATCTGGATGAGGAACAAAAGCGATTAGCGGAAGAATCCAAAGAAGCTTTGGGAAAAAGCGGACGTTTCGATAAACCGATTGTGGTGGAAATTGTACCGGCCAGTGCGTTTTATCCGGCCGAGGAATATCATCAGGATTACTACAAAAAGAACTTCGGACACTATAAAGTCTATAGTATCGGATCGGGACGTGTGGGATTTCTTAAAAAGAAATGGGGAGATTAGCGGCTAGTTCCCAGTTCTTAGTTTTTAGTAAAAAATTGCTAAGCACTAAGAATGGGGCGCTGGAATTCCACAAGTTTGTGTGGAAAAGATTGTATTTCTTGCTTTTGCGTTGTCTTTAAGATATGATCCAAAGAATGGAAACACTTGCCTTAATTATTCTTGTCGTATTCTTGATTACTGGTTTTGCCGCCATCTTTTTTACCACGTTTGGGACGCTGATCATGATGGCCGGGTCTGTTTTATACGCTTATCTGACAAGTTTTCAAATTCTCACACCGAAAGTTCTTCTTGTTTTGTTGTTGCTTTATCTTTTGGGAGAGCTTTTAGAGTTTATGTTTACAATGGTTGGCGCAAAGGCGTTTGGTGCGTCTAATGCGGCCGCTTTCGGGGCGGTAGCCGGAGGGATCTTGGGAGCGATAATCGGCACTTCATTTTTTGGTGTTGGTTTGATTGTCGGGACGTTTTGCGGCATTTTTCTCGGAGCCTTTTTGGTGGAACATTTGAAACATAAAGAATGGCGCAGATCGGTGAAAGCCGGAATAGGAAGTCTTGTTGGCCGGGTCGGATCTATCTTTACAAAGGTATGTATCGCGCTTGTCATGGTTGTGATCATCGTCAGCCGTATTGTCGCAGCGATTTAAGAGACATCTTCAAATAACATCCTATGCTTAAAATCCTCAAATACTGTCTATTTCTGCTTATCTTTCTCTTTTTCCTTATTGGAGTTTTTCTTTTTTGCGTGAACAATAATAAAGTCTGGGAAGGAATCCTCGTGAAACAGCTCAATAGCCGTTTTAACGGTGTCGTGACCAGAGATGTAAAAATAACCAGCGTTCGGTTTATGTGGCCTGATGATCTGGAATTTAGGGGGATCCAGACGGAACTTTTGGTGAAGAAGGCTGTCTATATAGTAAAGTTGGATTTATCGGTAAATATGGACCTTTCCCAAAAGAAAATTTTGTTCAAAATTTCCAATGCCTCAGTAAAAGCTGATACAATGAACATTGACAATATTGAAACACAAGCTCATATTTTTTGGGATACCCGGCAGGGAGAGGCAGAAACAAAAGCCACAACCATTAAGTTCGGGGAATACCGGTTGACGAATGTCCAGATAAGTTCGTTCTATGAAAATAATTCTCTGACAGTTAAAGCGATGACGGCCGAAGCCTATGGCGGAACTCTTCAAGCACAGGGCGAAATGGTTATGGAACAGGATATTCATTATGAATTTGACGCGACCATGCGCACGCTTGATCTTGACCGTCTTAAAAAGGCGAATGCATCGGTTTTTTCATTGTTTAAGGGAAAGCTTGATGCCGTTTTAGCCGTGTCCGGTTTGGGGGCGGACATTTCTTCGCTTAAAGGACGGCTGGTATTGCTGCCGGGAGGGTACGTTAAGGCGTCTGTCCTTAATCAATATATTCAAGATGCGCGGTTGAATATGATGCTTTTGCCGGATAAATTAAAAGATGCGCTTAAAAATGATATTTTTCTTCCGGTCGAGTACGATACATTGGATTTTGAAAGTGTTTCAGACCGAAAAATTACCGGAATTCACAATGTATGGAGCCGGGATTATTTTATTAAAATTGTCGATTCACCGTTAAATATTAATTTAGATGCAACGTTAGGCGAGTCGATTAAGAGGTTTTTAATCCAATAAATTAAAAGGAGTTATTATGAAAAAGCATGCCTTATATATCCTGACAGTGATTCTTATCGGGGTATTGTCCGGCTGTACTGTGAAGGCGGTAGGAGATCCGGACCGGCCGATTACGATCAAGGCAGATATTACGTTAAATATTAAAGGGCTTGAACAAACCGCAACAGGAATTGAAGATTTTGTCAGCGGAAAAACGACTAAAGAAGATTTACCTGTTAAATAGGAGGCAATAATGAAGAGACTATCTTATATTTTTTTAATAGGATTATTTATAGCGGCTTTTACGAGTGTTCCCATGGCGGTCAGCGCCCAGGAATATTCTATTAAAAAAATGACCCCGGCGGTTCAATCGGCTTTAGAAAATCGACGGGACCGTTATGAAAATATTCAATTTGAAAAAGCGAAAGGCAATCTGGGTGAAAATAACCGCGGGTATGTTGAAGTTTTGGGTGGCGGTGACAGTGTTAAGGCTTTAGCCGATGCGGAAAACAAGGACCGTAAGATTATTTATCAAACGATTGCTGAACAAAATGATCTCACCAAAGCGATTGAAATTATTGAAAAGGTGTTCGCGCAGGTTCAACGGGATAAGGCGTCAGCCGGGGAAAAGATCCAGATGGAGGACGGAAAATGGGTTACAAAAGGTTAAGTTTATT
>JAGQKQ010000235.1 GCA_020430005.1 Candidatus Omnitrophota bacterium | reverse complement strand
GTTTTATGTTGGGACTGGGTGAAGAACATGATGAAGTTGTTGAAATGATGCAAGATCTTCTCGACGCGGGTTGCGATATTCTTACCATCGGCCAGTATCTGGCTCCCACACAAATGCGCCGGCATGTTCCGGTGAAGAAATTCTACACACCGCAGGAATTTAGCTTTTATAAAGCCCTGGGTGAACAGATGGGATTCAAGCATGTGATGAGTTCTCCTTTAGTACGCAGTTCTTATATCGCTGAAGAAGGCTACAAGGAATGTTTCAAGAAATAGTTGCTCGTCGCTCGTTGCTCGTTACTCGGGAAGAATAAAACGAGCCGTTACGAGCGACAAGCAACGAGCGACGAGCAACCGAATATGTCAGATCAAAAATCAAAAACAGTTCTATCTTTTATCCTCCGTTTCGGATTAAGCGGTATCCTGCTCTGGTATTTATTCTCCAAGATTGATCTTAAAGCCACTATTGAAGTTTTAAAATCGGCCGATGTGTTGTGGTTATCGGCTGCCGGTTTTGTGTTTCTAATTTGTAACTTTATTATTCTTTTCCGTTGGTGGGTTTTAATCCGCGCGCTGGATTTGTCTGTATCTTTAGCCAATGTGATTCGTTACTATTTTATCGGTCTTTTTGGAAATTTATTTCTACCGAGCGCTATCGGCGGGGACATTATTAAAATTATCGGTTTGTGCAAAGACAGTTCCGAGAAACCGAAGGTTGTTGCGTCGGTACTGCTGGATCGTTTAAGTGGATTTGCCAGTATTGTCATTGTGTCGGTATTGGCGTTTGTTTTCGGCTATCGTTTGATTAACGATAACAGTTTAGTGATGCCCATTATTATTCTGGCGTTGGGGTCTTTTATGGTGGCCGGGATACTGTTTAATGAACGGTTATATGAATTCGGCTGCCGTGTGTTTAACGGTTTGCCGAAATTTAAAAAAGCCTTAATGGATATGCACTATGATGTCATGCTGTTATCCAGCCGCAAAAAGGAAGGGTTCAAGGCGATTGGATTATCGTGTTTATCCCAGGCTTTTTTCGCAACGTCCTATTTCTGTGTGGCGAACGCCTTGCACCAGGATATTTCTTTTGTATATTTTTTGATTTTTGTTCCTTTGATTTGTGTGGCGGCGGCAGTACCATCGATCGGTGGACTTGGCGTGCGCGAGATGGGGGCTGCGTATCTTTTCGCGAAAGCAGGAATGGAGTCCGGAATAGGAGCCAGTTTAGGCCTGGTTAATTTTATTTTTATGGTGATTGTGGGATTAATAGGCGGGCTTGTTTATGTCTTTACATTTTCTTCTGGACGGGTACAACGTGATTCATCAGATACCGTCATTGCTCGACAAAAATCTTGAAGGCCAGAGGGAAGGTTTAATCCGTTTTCTGGAAAGCCGGAGGCCTCAGGGAAGTTTAAAGAATAAGATGACCGTGGTCTTTGACGGTAAGGCCGGTGTATATGGCAGTCAGCCTAACAGCTATATTCAGGTTATTTTTTCCTCTGATGAGTCGGCCGATGATAAAATCCGCCGGATCGTTTCTTCTCAATCCAATAAAAAGAATATTATTGTGGTCACAGATGACCGGGATATCCAGTATTCTGTAAGGAATTCCGGGGCCAAGGTGGAATCGGTGGGTGTCTTTTTAAAGCGGGACGGCCGCAAGGGAAATAAATCATCGGTGTCCCAGGGAGAGGAAATTTCCAGAAACGAAGAAGAGCGGATCAACGCAGAATTGAAAAATATTTGGTTAAAATCCAAAGATGCTGAAAATAATTGAGTTGTGGAGCAATTTGGACTAAAATTGGTTTATTGATCCACGTTTTTCTATTATAATAAAAATTCTAATGAAGACCGTTACCAATTTTCTTATTAACTGGATTTTAGACATGGGGCACGCGCTCCGGTTTTTGCTGGAAATCATCTGGCATATCTGTCGCGGACACGTTCGTATTAAAGAAGTTTTCAAACAGGTTTATGAGCAGGGTTTGCAATCGGTTCTGATCATTGCGTTGACCTCATTGGCGTCCGGCCTGGTTTTGGCTCTTCAAGGATATGTAGCGATGTCCCGTTTCGGGGCGAAGGAAATGATTTCAGCGCTGGTGGCTTTGTCGTTGGTACGGGAATTAAGTCCTGTTTTTACGGCCTTGATTTTTTCCGGAAAGGCCGGCGCGCGGATTACTGCTGAACTGGGAACTATGAATGTGAACGACCAGATTTTGGCCACCCGAACCATGGGAGTGGACCCGGTTGAGTTTCTTGTAGTGCCGCGGATGCTGGCTTGTATGCTGGTACTCCCGATTCTGACGATTATTTCTGAAATTGTAGGAATTTACGGCGGGTATCTGATCGGTATTTCCGAGGCGAACATCCCGGGTAACTTTTACATGAGTCAGACTTTCCGTTCTATCAGTTTTGTTGATTTCTTCAGTGGATTTATTAAGGTATTTTTCTTTGCGTTTCTGATTGGCTGGATTTGTTGTTATCAAGGGTTTTTCACGCGGGGAGGATCTTTAGGGGTTGGAAAATATACAACAAAAGCTGTGGCCTTTTCTTATATTAATATTATTATTTCCAATACCATTTTAACCAAAATTATTATTACGTTTTGGGGATAATTAAAGGAGGATGTTGTGTTGTTTAAAAAAATTATTATTGTTTCGGTGATATCTCTATCGGTATTTCCGGTTGTCTCCTGCGCGACATCAGGCAAGGGAAATTCAGGACAGCTGCAAAGTTTTCCCACACCTTCACTGGAAGCGAAGTGGATTCTAGACGGAGAACCTATTGAATTTGAAGGAGAATTTTGGTATCCTCAAGATGGTATTGAAAGTTTGCTGGATTCGGAAGTTCTTTATAAAGGAACATACCAAAATGTTCAGTTTTTTGTGGATAAGCTGGATGTCCGGCCGTATAAACGCCTTTACACAAAGTTTGATAAAAATAAGTTTCGTTATTATAAAAGGCAAAGAGCGGAATGATTCGTGTTTCGAATTTAACCAAATCGTTTAACGGTCAGATAATTCTGGACCACATTAACCTTCATATCCAAAAAGGGCAAATCGTTGTTATTTTAGGTGAAAGTGGTACAGGGAAAAGCGTTTTTCTTAAACATTTGGTAGGGCTTTTAAAACCCGATGACGGGGAAGTATTTTTGGAAGAGCGGGACATTAC
>JAGQKQ010000234.1 GCA_020430005.1 Candidatus Omnitrophota bacterium | reverse complement strand
AAAAAAATCGAAAAGATTTCAATAAAGTTAAGGATATTCTAGAGAAAGAAATCAAAGACCTGAAGGATCAAAATAAAGATACCGAGACCCAACTTCAAACAGCAAAAAAAGAGAATGAGGATTATAAACAGCGCGTTAACCAGCTGGAGGATAAATCCACTCAACTGGAAAAAGAATTAATTACAAAAGAACAGGAAATCGAAGAATTGAAAAAATCACCTGTTGAAGCCGCACCGACAGAAGAGCCACCGCAACCACCGGCGCCGATTCCGATAGAGAAAGACAAAACTCCTGACGAACCACCAAAACCAGAAGAACCGATCGAGGAACAAACGCCAGAAGAAACTCAAAAACAAGAAGAAATTTCGGCAGATAAATCATCACCGGAGACGATACCTTCAGAACCAGCCTCTCTGGAAGAACCTCCAATGCTGCATCCTTCGGAACCACCGAACTTGCCAAAGCTGGAAATTCTTGATGCCGATGGAAATCCGTCAAAACCAACTCCTATTGCGGATGAAATTGAAAGCTCTATTAAAATAGAGGAAGAACCTGTTGTATCAGAGGACAATAGTCAAGCCGAAGAACAAGCAATGGATATGAATGATCCATCATTTGGAGCTCCTCCGGAAGAACCAAAAAATCTGCATATTACGCCGGATATACAGCTCGATTTAACCTCAACATCCAGTGAAACTAATGATACGATTACACCCGATGATGAAGACGAATCCATGCCACTAGATGAAACTCCTGAAGACACCAATGTTTCTGATGAAGACAAAATGTCGGAACTGGAGAAAAAATTACGGGAAGCCGAACTGGAAGGCAATAACTTATCACCTGAACAGCAAGATAATCCAGAAAATAAGGACAACCCTCATGAATAAGAAACTTTTACTCAACACATTTACGCTCATACTAACATGTTGCGTACTTTTTTCGTGCGCTAAAAAAGAGGATGAGACAATGACCGAAAACGAAACCATTGCCGTCCTGGAAACAAGCCAGGGCACGATTGAATTAAAACTTTATCCGGACCGCGCGCCCAAGGCGGTTGAAAACTTTGTTGAACTCATTAACCAAAACTATTATGATGGGGTCATCTTTCATCGTGTAATCAAGAACTTTATGATCCAGGGAGGCGATCCTACAGGAACAGGCCGGGGAGGAGAAAGCATTTGGGGCGATGTTTTTGAGAACGAAGTCTATCCGGACCTGAAATTTGATCGGAAGGGACTCCTAGCTATGGCCAATCGCGGACCGGACACAAACGGCAGCCAGTTTTTTATTACAACAGCAGCACCAATTGACCATTTAAATATGGGATATACCATTTTCGGAGAAGTCATCAACGGCTATGATGTGGTAGAAAAAATTGAAAATACCCCCACAGGCCCCGGTGACCGGCCGAAACAAGAACAAGTTATTATTGATGCTTACATAAAATAATGCTCGATTAGAAAGATTGCCATGGATCATGATCTGTTGATAAAAGCGCTTCATGCGGCCCAAAAAGGGCAGAAATACGCCTTCGCGACCGTTGTCGAATCTACCAAAAAAGGAACCCCTCAAAAAGCCGGCGCCAAAATGCTTGTCCTTGATGACGGGACCATTTACGGGACCATTGGCGGCGGACGCAATGAAAAAGCCGCTCAAAAAGAATGCCTGGAGTCCATTTCCCGGCAAAAATCACGCTATGTAACCTATAACTATTTTGGCCGTGAAGGTGAGTCTGTTTGCGGCGGCCAAATCAAAGTTTTTATTGAACCTTACAGTGTCAAAGAAGAATTTATTATTTGCGGCGCCGGACACATTGCCTTACCGTTGTCTGTTTTGGGAAAAATGCTAAACTTTCATGTCACAATTATCGATAATCGCCGTTCTTACGCAAATGCAAAAAGATTTCCTCATGTGGACAAAATTATTTGCGGCAATCATGCGAAAAGCCTGAGAAAAATCAAAATCACAGACAAAACCTATATTATGATCGTGACCCAAGGTAATGAATTTGACTTTGAATGCCTGAAAGAGGTCATCAAAGCCGATGCTGCTTATATCGGTGTTATTTCCAGCAAAGCTAAAAAAATCAAGTTCTTTAACCGCCTTAAAAAGGCCGATATAACCCAAAAGCATTTAAACAAAATCCATATCCCTTCCGGACTGGATATTGGCGCGCAAACTCCGGAAGAAATCGCCGTTTCGATTGCTTCCGAGATTACAGCGATCCGTAACCAAACACTAATCGGTACCGATAAATTTAAAGTTAAGAACTAGGGGAAAGGAGCCCAGATATGACCTCAGATGAAGCCGTTGATTTAATCCGTGATGCCGGTTTCGGCATGCTAGCCACCGTTGAAGGCAACCAGCCGCGCGTGCGTCCCATGATGCCTTACCTAACAGAAGACAATGAACTTATTGTTGCCTTATTAGGGCGATCCCGAACCATCACTCAAGTGAAAGCCAATGAAAATATTGAGATTTGTTTTGTCGATCGTAAAATGTGGTACTGCCGGATTGCCGGAAAAGGAATCATTAGCGAAGATAAAGAAAAGAAGGAAATCCTCTGGAACAATATCCCCATGTTAAAACAATATTTTGGGGGGATTGAAGACCCTAATTTTGTTTTAATGGAAGTCAAAATCACAGAAGCGGAAGCCATGACCCCGCATGACAAGACACCAACACAGGTAGAAATAAAAAATTAAATCCCATAAAGTGGCGGGCTGGCAGAGAGATTGAGAAAAACATCGATCTCAGACTCTTCTTATTCAACAAGTTAACATAACATATATTATAAGAAGTTGATTATATAGAAAAACACCTAAAAAACACCCTCCATAGAGGTTTTTATTCTCCTTACTCGACAGTTTTTTGATTGGGAACTTGAACTTTTAGGATAGCTTTTCGGACAAATTCTTCGATTCCCCTGGCCGGATCGAGATTCTTTTTGTTCGGAATATCGCGATGACGCACCCCCACCTGAACATCACCAATTCGAACGCGAATAATCTTTCCGTTAACAAGGGCATCCGCCAAAATCTTACGACCCTGACGAAGAATACGCCCAAAACTAGGACGGGAAATGCCCATTAATTGAGCGCCTTCAGACTGATCATAACCCTGAAAGTCGGCCAATTTAATGGCTTCATACTGGTCAATCGTCAACTCAACCTCATCCGGAC
>JAGQKQ010000233.1 GCA_020430005.1 Candidatus Omnitrophota bacterium | reverse complement strand
TATTTAATAATTGGATTTTTAAAATTAAAGAGGGATTTCTCGCGTTAACCGTCATTGCGTGACTGACTTCATAGAGCTTGCCGAAAATCCATCCTAATCGTTTTCCTTTAGGAACAATGCTCTGAAAAAATGGCCGAAAAATAAAAGGACAAATAATACACAGAGCCGCAATGATACTTAAGAAAATCAGTACCTTTAAAAACAATGGGTTATGTTCGGGAGAAAGAAAAATAAGAACGAATATCGACATCAATAACATCGTACTAAGCTCGAACCAGACAAAAAATGATGTCGCACTCACCGTATGGGTGTAGGCAAACTGATAGCGATCTTTAAGAACAGCGCTGCGGTAGACCAGCGCGGCCTGCGGAATATGCAAAGTTAGAAAACGGGAAACAATGAAGATTTCCAGCCATTCTAAAAAAGAAATTCCCTTTAACCCTTGATGACGTAAAATGATCAACAACTTTACAGAATAGAAAATATTAATCGCAAAGGCCAGGGCCACAAGAATTAAAATATCTCTGAGTTGAATATTCCGAACAATCGATAAATCCTCGGTATGATCCCGAAAATATAAGCCGATCAAAAGCAAACAAACAGCGATAACTCCGAATTTAATAATATTTTTTACTGTCCTGTTCATTTATTCCATAATCGTGTTAAACACGTCCTCTACATTTAATGTTCTTAAACATTTAAATTCATACGGACATTTTATCTTTGAATGAGTCGCTGTAAAAGGATACCCCATGCAGGGACTGCATGGCAAGTCCAGCGAAATATAATGCCCCTTTGCGCCATAAGGTGCCGTGCGAGAAGCCTGGGCAGGCCCAAAAATCGCATAAACATCCACACCTTGCGCCGCCGCAATATGCCCAAGGCCTGAGTCGGTTGTTAAAAAACAGTGACATTTTTGAATCAAAGCCCCGATATTATTGATATCGTTTTCCTCGACCACATGATTTATAGAATGGTTACGCGTGCCATTAAAAATAGACAACGTTACATCTTTTTCATCCGGCCCACCAAACAATAGACAATGAATAGAATTCTGGTTTAACCGTTCAATCAAGGCAATAAATTTATCAGCTGGCCAGCGACGGTACTCTTCACTCTTTTTACAACCGGCATGGAGACCAAAAATAGTTTTACCTCCAAGCTGATGTGTTTCGATAAAGCTGTCCGCAAAATTGCGATGCGCTTTTTCCGTATTAAAAACTAACTGCCGCTCCACCCGGGCCGGCTCAATATTAAATACCGTTAATAAATTTAAATTTTGTTCGACATCATGCAATGTGCTATCCGCAGGAATTTTAAGATTAGAAAGAAAACTTAATGTCCGCCAACGGCCTTTTCGATAGGAATGGATTACCCGCCTCTTTGCCCCGGACAAGAACATAAGCATATGGAATTCCATTCTATTTGATGGAAAACAGGCTACTGCGTAATCATATTGATTTTTCCGAAACTCCTGAACAAGCCTGATTTTTGCGGCAAATCCCTTAGGTAAAATATATTTATGATGAATACGCTTTTCATTCCAAAAAACATTTGCCATCGCCTGATTGCCAAATAAGACATCCACTTGAAAATAATCTCTTAGAAATAAAGCCTTAATTGCCGGGCTCTGCAAAATCGTGTTACCGATACCGGATACCGCAATCACCAGAATTTTCTGTTTTTTCTTCATTCCGTTTTATTTTAGATTACTGCATGTAGGTACTTAAAATCGGCTGGGCTTTGAGAATCTCATAAGCTCTTTTCTTTTCCTGCCCGATAATATCCATAAGACGCTCTTGTGTTAACGGAATATCTGGCAGAGCCGGTTCCTTGATGTCGTCCGGTTTGGAATAAAAATCCACATGAATATACCGGGCTAATTCCGGATCGTACTGTGACAAAATATGCGCCGCATCGTTGAGTAATCCCGCCTTTTCCGTCGTATAGATAAGATGAATCGGCGTTCCGTGGATAAAACTCGGCACGGCCCCATGGATACGGGTCCCGATAAATGACCTGGCTTGGGCATATTTTTTAAAGAGCTCATTAGAATCTGTGGAATAAAAGACGGCATCCTTCCCGAACAATTCCTGTGCTTTGACCACTTCCCGGTTATCATGCACTGTAACCATTTTTGGTTCCGGAAGGTTGTTAAACACCTCAATCATTCGATGATTAAATTCATGCCGTTTCTGTTTCCAGTTTTCGGACTTCGTTACAAATTTGCTCCAGACATTCTTCAATACATATCCCGGATAATTAGACAGCAATTGCGGATCGGCATCAAAATTATATTGTTCCCGCCAGCTAAGAACATGCCATTTCTTTTCCTGCTCCAGCAAAACGGGCTTAAAAAAACACGGATCCAGAATCATTTCGACATTGGAAAATCCTAACTCCTTTAAGGCCTCATGGGCCAGCCGGTCTCTGGTCAGACAAACTTCACATAAACCGGAAGCGGCCACTTTTTTCATCAACTCATATTGGGATTTTGCGATCAAGTCCCGTGTTCCGACACCGATTAAAGACATCGGAATTTTCTTGTCTAAACAGTAACGATAAATCTGTTCATTTTTAAAAACCCATTTGGGCGTCCCGGCGACAATAAAATAATCAGTCAAAGCAAGGTTGATATCCAGATCATTAGCGTAAGTATTTTGTATTCCATATCCTCTATTCCACCAGAGCGTCCTAACGTCATCATTTGGACAGAGCAATTCTAAAACACCATCCCGGATAAAATCATCTCCACAATTCCACAAACTCGATGTGCTTAATAACAACGTTTTCATACGGCATCTTCCTTCACTAAAACAAAAACAAGTTGATAAGCTAACGGTCGAATGGTTTGGCCAATTATTCTATTCACGGAAACCTTTATTTTCTTGCTGACCGAACAATGCGCATGCACTGTCGGACCGGGGTCGCTCTCTACATTCTGAATCTTAAACCCGCCCGCTTGAAACATTCGTGACCATTCCTTCAACGACCGCGGTTTTTCATAAATTTGTGATGTTCCACCGCCGAACCAGAAATAAGGACTTCCCGCGTTCGGCACAACAAAAACGGCCTTGGAACCATTTTTTAAAACCCGACAACATTCCTGAACAACCGTTTCCGGATTGATAATATGCTCCAAAACACCCAGACATGTCAGAACATCAAAGGACTCATCTTTAAAATTCAGCCGCCCCGAACTCTCGCTAATCTGAAAGTGTCCGGTC
>JAGQKQ010000232.1 GCA_020430005.1 Candidatus Omnitrophota bacterium | reverse complement strand
TCCGTGTAAAATCTGTGTTCCAATCCCGCGATTGGTGAAAAACTCTAACAGCAACGCATGCTGAATGCGGGCGTCAACAATGTGAATTTTTTTAACACCCTGGTTTAAAGCGTCAACACAGGATTGCACTTTTGGAATCATGCCGCCGCTAATGACATTCAGCTGTATAAGATTCTTGATTTCATCAATCGTTAATGTGGATATCAAAGAATTTTCGTCTTCCGGGTCGCGTAACACACCCTGGACATTTGTTAAGAAAACCAGTTTTTCCGCGCCCATCGCTTCAGCAACAGCGCTGGCCACATCATCCGCATTAATATTATAGGCCTGATTATTATCATCCAAACCAATGGGCGACATGACGGCAATATGACCACGACGCAAATGAGAATTAATTGTTTCAACATCCACTGCCGTCACACTTCCTACAAACCCCAAATCAACTTCAGCCTTTCGTTTTTCGACACTGATCACATGCTCAGTTCCCTTAATACCGGTAACGTCGCCTTTCAATTCCTTGATTTCTTTAACCAATTTATTATTCAGAGATCGAAATTCCTGCCGAACAATACTCAAAGTTTTTTCATCTGTGACACGTATACCATTGTGGAATTCACTTTTAATCCCGGCCTCTTTCATGCGTTCATTCACATGCGGCCCTCCGCCATGAACCAAAATTGTGCGGATCCCCACATAACTCAAAAACACAATATCTTCGAGGACATTTTTGCGAATGGCTTCATTATCAAGAATACTTCCGCCATACTTGATGACAAAGACCTTGCGACGAAACGCGTGAATATAAGGAATCGCTTCAATCAGAACACCGGCTTTTTTAATAAATTCTTCCATAATTAAATGCTATGTGATCGGTGTTCTGTGTTCAGCAGCCTATAAATCCGACCACGGACCACAGAGAACAGATCACTAGTTATATTCTCCATTAATACGCACATATTCATAAGACATATCTGATGTATAAACAGTCGCTTCATGCGGGCCGATATTTAAATCAACTTTTATCTCGATTTCTTTCTTATCAAACGGACTGAAATCGATTTTCAAATTCTTTTCCGTGACTTTGTCAATGCCGAGCGATCCGATCGCCGCGGCCACACGTCCCCAATTGGGATTACTGCCGAAAGCGGCTGTTTTTACCAGAACAGAGTTCGCTACCGTTAACGCGGCTTCTTTCGCCTGCTTTTCTGTTTTAGACCCAATCACTTTAACTTCAATAAACTTGGTTGCGCCCTCTCCATCAATCACAATCTTCTTGGCCAAATCCAGACACACCTGAGACAAGGCCTTCACGAATGTGTTGTATTCTTTGCCCGGTCGTGTAATACTTTTATTCTTCGCCATACCGTTCGCCATGACAACGACCATGTCATTTGTACTCATACAGCCATCGACTGTAATACGGTTAAAACTCAACTCATTGGCCTCTTTTAAAGCCATCTTTAACATGCGCGGACTAATAGCGATATCAGTCGTAATAAAGGCCAGCATGGTCGCCATATTCGGGGCTACCATACCCGATCCTTTAGCGCAGCCACCGATGTGTACCTTTTTATTATCCACAATAATACGTCCGGCGATCTCTTTGATTTTGGTATCCGTTGTCATAATCGCCTTGGCGGCTTTACTGGCTCCGGCCGCATTCAGTCCCTGAACCAATTTAGGCGCGCCTTTTTCAATTTTGGTGTAAGGTAAGGCCCGTCCGATAATTCCGGTTGAGGTGACAATCACATCCTCTTTAGGAATATTTAACAATTCACCAACACACTCAGTTGTACGACGGGCATACACCAGCCCGAAATCTCCGGTAAAACAATTCGCATTTCCACTATTACAAATAATAGCCTGGGCTTTTCCGTTTTTAATATGCTTTTGACTGATAATTAACGGCGCCGCTTTAATCGAATTCTTTGTAAAAACACCGGCTGCCGCCGCTGGAATATCACTGGTAATCAAGGCTAAGTCCAATTTCCCGGAACGCTTAATTCCGCAGCAAATACCATTGGCTTTAAAACCGCGCGGTGTTGTAACTCCACCTTTAACAATTTTCATAGTAACCCTTCATTTTCTTCAAAATCAAACATGATATTCATGTTCTGAACAGCCTGTCCGGCCGCTCCTTTGATTAAATTATCGATAGCGCTGGTAATCACCACCATTGTTCCTTTGGCATCCACCGCGAAGCCGATATCACAATAGTTTGTGCCTACCACATCTTTTAGTTCCGGCTGAAGACCAGAGGATTTAACACGAACAAATGGTTCTATTTTGTAAAATCGTTTATACAGTGTTTCCAAGTCTTTGGCTGTTACTTTTTTGTCTAGCTGAATATAAATGGTTTCCAGAATGCCATGCTTCACCGGCAACAGATGCGGGACAAAATGAATATTCGGCAAGCCTGCGGTAACCTTGGATAGATATAATTCAATTTCCGGCACATGCTGATGATTCAGTACTTTATAAGCCTTGAAGTTTTCATCGACTTCACAAAAACTCAAATTCACTGTCGCTTTACGACCGGCACCGGATGCCCCGGATTTCGCATCAATAATCAGCGATTGTATATTTTTTCCATAAACCGAAGCTATCGGTGTCAAAGCTAACACCGCCGCGGTCGGATAACATCCCGGATTGGCGATCAAATTGGCTTTTTTAATGTCCTCACGATACAGTTCCGGCAATCCGTAAACAGATTTTCGCAAGTTTGCTGTATCTTTATGAGCGGCCTTGTACCATTTTTTGTAAACATCCGAACGGCCCAAACGGTAATCTCCACTTAAATCAATTACCTTTACACCCTTCGCCAAAAGTTTTGGTGTGATTGACATCGAAACTGTATGTGGAACCGCCAGAAAAATGACATCACATTTAGCGGCTTTTTCCAGATCAAATTTTCCGCAGAAAAGTCGCGTTTTTCCGGCCAAATGAGGCCAAATAGTATCAATGCGGCCTGTTGTATTATTCGCGCTCACATAAGTGACACGGACATGCGGATGCTTCAACAGAATTTCGAGGGCCTTCCCCCCGGAATACCCACTGATTCCAATAATTCCTGCTTTTATCATGAGAATATGTCCTTTGTTCAGAAGTGAATTATGCCGTAAAACCCCTGAATTGAGAAGCTTATATTAAAATAAAAAGCCTATCTCGTCAACTCATTTTCAGAGGGAGATAGGCTTAAAATTCGCTATAAATAAGATTATGTAATGAT
>JAGQKQ010000231.1 GCA_020430005.1 Candidatus Omnitrophota bacterium | reverse complement strand
TGTTATGTTATGCAATTCCTGAGCCTTAAGGGCAATGTTAATAAAACTGAATTGCGTCATATTTTCGGGCAAGCCGAGTTCTTTGATGGTATCAGGGTCTGTAATGGTAAAGTCTGGATGCGGAAAAACAAAGGAATAACTGATGGAAAGAATGGAATACAGTTTTACATTTTCATGAACACGGATGAGTTCATTCTCGACAATGTCGCGCTCTTTTGGGTCAATCTGTTGGGCCGTCATAGCCAGCTGATTTAATCGATCAAAAACGGGCTCGATTTGGGCAAAACTATAACGACGGTCTTTGACCGGTTCAATTCCCAGAGCTTCAGGGATATCAGGATGATTAATAAGAAAAACACGGTCGTCTTTTGTCTGCTGTGGGGCAAAGAAAAATCGTGTCACCCAGTGAACGGCGTCTTCTCCTTCATACCGTTTCTTACCGGAAAATCGTAGTAAAAGTGTCTGCGCATAAGTCTCAAACGGCTTCACGCGGCCGTCTTGCAATGTCGCCATGCGTTTAAGCTGCTCCAGAGATTTGACTTCTTTCGGAGGAATTCCGCTTCCATCCAAAGGACAGATCGGCTGCGCTCCACTTGTGGACGCGAAAATTAAAACAGTCAGGATTGATAAATAAAATTTTTTGAACATGCTAAGATCTTTTTTTAAATCCCATCATTAGAAAATGAAACATGAGTCCTCCAAATGTAACAAAACTCGCCACATAAGGAATTAACCGTCCGCTATTTTTAACAGTGGCCAAGGTCGACATTTCCCGGCCGAATTCATCAATCGCGTAAGATGCCTGATAAAGAGTGTAATCTTTATACCGAAACGGATGATTCATATAAATTTCAATATCCCGGCTCAACGCATCATGTGCGATAGTGGCATAGCTTTTATAAGATTTGGCGACGTTCGTTCCCGGATGAGTTGTCATTTCGAAATCGTTTAATGTAATAGTAAACGGCAGCTCGTAACGTTTACGTCGCAGCATGAGATTGTAGTCACCGTTTTTAAGTTTGACACGGACAGGATTGGGATCATTGCCGTAGAGCAAGACCGGCAATTCATCGTGCGCGGAGCCTTTTAGCCGGAAAATACCTCCGGGGACATTTTTTTCGCGTTCAATATTAACCTTTTCTTTAACAAGCTGAGTGATTCCCGAGGCATTCAGTAATGGCGTTTCCGACGCGGATGTATAAGCTTTAGCATTAACATGATAAGTATCAATACCGATTGTTAAATCCAATGACGGTAGTTTCAGGATAGCGTGTTCACTATTCTTTGGAATATCAATGGCGGTTACAGTCCGTTCATCAGTTTGGTTTGCCGGCCATAAGGCCACTTCCCAATGCTGATAAGATGCGGAAAGATTCGTTCCTTCCCCCTCCATTAAACTGACCTGTGATTCTTCGGCAAGATGTAATGTTGTATAGGCGCCGACGAAATATAACAATAAACCGATATGGATGACGAGAATGCCGAACGATGACCATTTGTAAATAAACCGTGTAATGGATGCGGCGGTTAAATTTAGAAATAAAAGCCACAAAACCGATTGGGCTCCGGGAAACGGTAAGAAGCCAAACACCAGGAAAAACCAGGAATGAAAAAAACGTTCCTGGGCCAGATATAATCCATGATCAACCTGGGCGATGGTTCCCCACAGCGTCAAGATAATTAAGAGAAACAAACAGACGACCGTGATTTTAAGTGACGCCAGAAAACGTAGCAGAGGAATATTTCTCAAAGTTTTTTGAACAGGGCTCATTTGATATTCAGGGATTGATTCAATTGTTTGAATGCCGGAAACTGATTGGTGACAGCGCTCTTTGATCCGGTCATTTTAATAAATATCGTTTTACCGGGAATTTCAATGATGGTTGCAATCATTGAAGAAGCATCATCCCCGCTGTTATTCTGAAATACACGTAAATCAAAAACTCGAATGGAAAAACCTCCCTGAGACGCCCAGGTTTCACTGGATTGAATAAAAGTGTTCAATTCCTCAGGCGATACGTTTGACAGTCCCAATTGTCCCAACCAGCGGATAAGATTTGACTCCAGCCCGCCGGCCATCCCTCCCAGTGATACAATGGAACATTCAATCGGATCCGTGTCTTGTGTGACAAATGTGGCCATACGCATTCCCTGACCGGGTTGTTCAATCCAACCATCAGGCAAGGTCCATGATAGATTCGTCTCGGCCACAGAATCTTGCAGAATCTGGTTCATGTCATCCGGTATTTGAGACATATCCATATCCTGGGGATTCCGTAAAAATGCATGCGGGTCGTCCTGTCTGCCTATTTCGGGCACAGGCTGAACGGATTCCTTAACAATTTCCGTGTAGTGCCGCTCTTTCGGAGGCTGGTCACAACCGATGAATACAATGGCTATGGATAGATAAAAAAGAAATTTTCGCATAACAATTTTTGAACAGGTTATATTTGGGAATGTTAATTCTACCGCAATTTAAGCATAATACCAAATTTATCTTATAAATTTGACTTCATAGCGGCCTGATAGGCATTTTCGATACAATCATTAAAAGCGATCCCTTTCCAATAATTGGCGGCTAAATGAAGATTTTGATGCTCTTCCAAACGACTCTCAATACGCTTTTGTAAATCGATATATTCTGTTGTGTATTGCGGGATCGCCTTTGTCCACAAAATAATTTTTGAAGCCAATGGCTCCTGTTGAATATTTAAAATGCTTTTTAATTCGGAAACAGTATAGTTGAGAAGATTTTCCGTTTTTTCCGAACGGATATCAGGATGGCGGATTCCCCCAACCATAGCACGACAGATAAACTGATCACTAGCCGACCGGTTTGGAAAAATATTGGAATCGAACAAAACGCCCAGTAATTTCTTGTTTTCCAGTGATGGAACTAAAAAACCGAATCCTTTCGGAAGATTGGTAAAGGCGCTGCGTTTATAGACCAGACTGACGACGGCGATCGGGGCATATTCAATACTGTCCAGGTCATCCGCCAGAACATGGTCCAGACTGCGAAATAACTTTGCCGTTGCATAAGCCGGAGCACAGCAATACACTTCATCGGCTTCATAGGCTTTGACATCGGTATAAATCTGATATTTTTTTCCGTTATGGGCGATTGTTTTAATACGCGAAGACATCGTGATATCTGTTTTATACTTATGGCCGAGTGCGTCAATCAATTGTTTCATTCCGGATTGAAAAGACATTAGTGTTCCATTGGGCATCGGCCCGGCCCGGCCGTTTGTTTTTTTCAGGGCGTGCATGGCTTTA
>JAGQKQ010000230.1 GCA_020430005.1 Candidatus Omnitrophota bacterium | reverse complement strand
GTTGTCAGTCTTTAGAATTAGCTTTTCGATCCTGAGATTTTTATATTTATCTTCTACTTCAAGATCGAGATATACCCTGCCTGCAAGAAAATCAAGAGAGGGGAGGAAGAAAATCAGATCCCGGAAGTCAAATTTATCAGCAAGCAGCTTCAGTTGAACATTCTTCTCCCCGAATTCTTCGTAATCAAAACCTTTTAATGGACTGAACTCACTTACAAAAAGATCATTTATTCTGAGATTAGTACGGTTTGTTATTAGCACGAAATTGTCGATCCTGGAACCGGTTATGTCGTTTAAAACCGCTTTCATACTCAACTGCTTAAGGTCAAAGTCTGAATTTGTATTAAAGGAGATATTTTCTATATCGGCTTCGCGGTATTCAGGAAAATATTTCCCGGATAGTTTAATGTTAAGGTCGGTTACATCCAGGTATCCAAAGTTAAACGAATCCAGCTCCTGCATGGAAATCTCTCGGATCGGAATATTCGATGAATCTACCGACCTGAATTTCCCGTTTCGTAACTCAAAATTGTCTACCGTAATCCCCCATTCAAATTCAGATACCGTGGTGTCAATTATTGTATCAGGTTCGGATTTAAATATCTGAGTAAAATTCCATGCCTTCCCATCCTCAAGCTCCGAATCCCATACATGTGTAAAATTTATTTCAGGATTCTCAAGTACAAGATTGTTTACATATATCTCCTGGTCTAACAGCTTGAATATGTTATACCCTGCATCGAGGTAATCAAATTTCACAAGAGTATCTTTCTGTACAACGATCCCCGCATTTTTTAACTTTATCCCGGATATGATATTGCCTTCGAGCGATTCAGCGTATATGGTGTTTCCGGGTTTTACCAGGTCATTGTTTATTTTGGATAAAGCTATATCCAGAAGCCATGTCTTGAAAAAGGTAGTTTGCAGGAGTACTATTAAAGAAAAGACAATAAAGATTACAAAGATGAAAGTGTATTTAAAAATTCCTAATATTACACTCTTCTTCTTTTTTTTAGGTGCTTTCCCCTTTGCCTTATTATCATCAGCTGCTTTATCAACACCGTTTTCGCTATTCTTGGTATTTTCGTTTTCTTCCGGCATCAAGCTCTCAGTTAGAACTATTTATTTATCTTTTCTATAACACTGGTTGTGGAGTAATCATTAACATAATTTAAACTTAAAACTTCTCCTCCATTTTCTTCTACTATATCATAACCAACTATATCTTCTTTTTTCCAGTCACCGCCTTTAACCAGATAATCCGGGATTATTTCTTTAATTAAATCATAAGGTGTATCTTCATTAAAGATCATTACATAATCCACACTCTTTAAATTATCTAGTATAAATGCTCTGTCCTGTTCATTATTGATCGGCCTGCCCGGACCTTTTAATTTTTTTACAGATTCATCTGAATTAACCGCAACTATTAAATAGTCACCCAATGATCTTGCTTCGTTCAGATAGGTCACATGGCCTCTGTGTAAGATGTCAAAACAGCCATTCGTGAAAACAAGTTTATTGTTTTCACGCTTGATCTTTTCACGAATCTCTTTGAAATCTTTTAAGTCTACGATCATAGTAACCTTAATCCTTATTCTCCGGAATATTATCCAAAAGCTTTTCTTTTTCTATCGGGACGATCCCAACTTCTTCTACAACCAAACCTGCGGCATAGTTGGATATCTTAACCGCCTCGCTAACTGAAGCCCCGCCTGCAAGACAAACTGCTATAGTTGATATTACGGTATCTCCTGCTCCGGATACGTCGGCAACCTTACGAGCTCTCGTACCGATTTTTTCGTATTTAATGTCACCGTTATTTTTCTCAAAAAGCATCATTCCCTGCTCACCTAACGTAAGGACTAAGTATTTACAGTTAAGTTCTTCTACCAGTTCTTCTGAATATTCCAGCAGATCTTTTTCGTTGTTTATCTTTTTCCCGATTGCCTGCTCAAATTCCTTCTTGTTCGGTTTGAAAATATATGCATTCCTGTATTCTTTGAAATTAAAAAATTTAGGATCGACCAATGTCTTTATATCGTTATCAAATGCAAACTTCATTACAGAGCTGATTAAGCTCTTTGTAAGGACACCCTTGTTATAGTCCTGGAGTATAATAATTTCTATTTCCGGTAATCTGTCTTTTAGGATGTTTAATATTTTATCCTCAGTTTCCTTACTAATATCTTCTTTGGATTCGCTGTCTATTCTTATCAGATGGTGTGCATCAGCTATTACTCTCGTTTTAACAGTGGTTGGTCTATTCTCTTCAGCTATTAATCCTGAAGTATCCTGCCCAAATGATTCAACAACACTTTTGAAACTCTTTCCATCTTCATCATTTCCAATGGCCCCTATTAAAACGGGGTGGGCTCCAAGGCTTTTTATATTATGAGAAACATTTGCCGCTCCACCAAGTTTGTATTCACTGGTACTTAACTCAAATACCTGTACCGGAGCTTCAGGAGATACTCTGGTGACATTCCCGAGCATATACTTATCCAGCATTACATCACCAATTATAAATATTTTCTTGTTATTTGAGTTATTTAGTATGTTTTCAACGTATCTTCTGTCCATTAAGTAGAATTTTAATAATCACATAATTTCACGGAATTTGCCTATTTTAAAATTAATTAAACAGTCAATTATCCCGTTTTCGTTTCCTTGTTTGTATGGGAATATAATAAAAGGCAGTTTCAAAACTGACAACTGCCTTTTAACTATAGGAGAAAAGATTTAAGGAGAAAAAATATCACTTTATCAAAACCATAGACTTTGTTGCTGAATAATTCTCAGTCTCGATTTTGTAAAAGTAAACTCCGCTTGGCAAGTTTTTGCCGTCAAATTCAACCGTGTGTGTTCCCGGTCCTTTTTCCGTATTTTCCAATTCTTTGATTTTTCTGCCTGAAATATCATAAACGGTTAATCTAACCAAAGTCGTTGAGCCCAGGACGTATTGTATGATTGTTGCAGGATTAAACGGATTCGGATAATTTTGACCGAGATAATAATATACTCTTGTAACAACCGGGGGATTTATTCCTGATGTGACTTTTTGTAAATAGAAATTTACAGAGTCCAGATTTCCTCCGGGTGGGTTAATTGTTATGTTTGAACTATCACTGGAATACCCCAGCCTGTTTACATATACTTTAAAATTACC
Organism: Candidatus Omnitrophota bacterium; assembly: GCA_020430005.1. GTDB lineage: Bacteria > Omnitrophota > Gorgyraeia > Zapsychrales > Zapsychraceae > JAGQKQ01. The sequence continues at coordinate 125 of JAGQKQ010000230.1, read as the reverse complement.
GGCAGGAAGTACGATTTTATAATACCCGTTTGTATCTGCAAAGGCTGATCCTATGAATTTATCATTTTGTTTTACATATATTACAGATTTTGGCAAGATGTTGCTTTCCAGTCTGTATATGCTTT
>JAGQKQ010000022.1 GCA_020430005.1 Candidatus Omnitrophota bacterium | reverse complement strand
CGGACAACCCATCAGGCTATTGCCAAAAATGAAGGAACACTGTGTCTGCACCATTTGGAAGACATAACTCCCAGTTATGTTAAAACACTGGCTATCTGGCGTGAGCGCTTTAATCACAACCTGGAAAAAGTCAGGCAATTCGGTTTGGATGAGCGCTTTATTCGCAAGTGGAATTATTATAAATCCTATTGTGAAGGTGCTTTTAAAACGCACAATATCAGTGTTGCGCAGGCCGTATTCTCCAAGCCTAACAACACTTTGATAAATTAGGGACGTACACCTTTTCCCCCTTTTTTGTGGAAAAGGGTGCGGGTCCTAGAATAAATGGGGGAAAAGGTGTACGTCCCTAATTTTAAAACGTCTATTTTTATTTTCCGTCGGGATTTGCGCTTAAGCGACAATACAGGGCTGCTGGAGGCCCTGAATAAATCCGAATCTGTCCTGCCCTGTTTCATTTTTGATCCAAGACAAATCGGAGATCACGATTACAAAAGTTCCAATGCTCTGGAATTTATGGTGCAGTCTTTGCAGGATTTAGGGGCCCAGTTGCAAAAGAAAGGGGCGGATTTATACATTTTTCATGGAGAAGCGCATACAGTTCTCGAAAAACTGATTAAGGAAGTGAAAGCGGACGCTGTTTTCGTCAACCGCGATTATACGCCGTTCAGTATTCACAGGGATTATGCTCTGGCTGATCTCTGCCGTCAACATAAGGTGTTTTTCAGCCAGTCAGCCGATTGTCTTTTGAACGAACCGGAAAGTATTACAAAGAAGGACGGAGGAGTTTACACTGTTTTTACACCATTTTTCAAAAAAGCTTTATCGGTAGATATCAGGCCGCCACAGAAAAATACCCATAAACATTATCTCACCAAGAAAATATCTTTTCATAAGACAAGATTGTTAGACGCGTTAATTTCCAAAAAAAATCATGAGTTGGCCCTCAAAGGTGGACGTCAAGAAGGGTTGAAGATATTAAAGGCACTAAAAGATTATAGAAAATATGATGAGCAGCGGGATATCCCTTCCTTAAAAGGCACGACGGGTCTGTCGCCGCACCATAAATTCGGAACGGTTTCTATTCGGGAAGTTTATCATGCCGTTAAGACCATATTAGGCAAAGATCATTCTTTGATTCGGGAAATATTCTGGAGAGATTTTTTCACGCACATTGGCTTTCATTATCCGCAAGTTTTAGGGGCCGCCTTTCAAGAAAAGTATAATAGGCTTAAATGGGTTAATGACCCAAAATTGTTTCAGGCCTGGTGTGAAGGAAAAACTGGTTTTCCTCTGGTCGACGCGGGAATGCGGGAACTCAATACGACCGGCTTCATGCACAACCGTGTACGCATGGTAACAGCTTCATTTTTAGTAAAGGATCTTCATATTGACTGGCGATGGGGAGAAAAATACTTTGCCCAAAAACTGATCGATTATGATCCTTTAGTGAACAATGGGAACTGGCAATGGGCCGCCTCTACGGGTTGTGACGCGCAGCCCTACTTTCGAATCTTCAATCCCTGGCGTCAGCAGGAACGGTTTGATCCGCAATGTCTTTACATTAAAAAATGGATACCGGAATTAAAGGATATTGATCCCAAGGTATTACATAAACTGGAAAAGTCACCGTTGACTTTGAAAAACTATCCGCAGCCGGTTGTGGACCATAAGACAGAGGCGGAGAAATCAAAAAAGAGCTATAAAATTCTGAAATAACTCTGTTTTTATCCCTGCCCCGAACATTTTTCTTAAAAAAAACATCAAAATTGAATAAAATTCCCGTATGATGCTATAATCAGTAACATAATAGCCACGGGAAATTTTTATTTATATGCGTAAATATATTCTTACTTTTACTATTTTTATACTAACATTACTTATTCCATCCAAAAGCCATGCCTTGCTGGATTTATGGTTTCACAAAATGGAGTTGTATGACACGATTGAGAACCTTCATATCAATGAAGCGTTGTCTTACCCGGAATCTCCTTTCGACCCGCTTGTTCAGGAAACATTTGCCATGGATAATCTCAAAAAGCATTACCTTTATGTTCTGGATATTGGTGATGAGGCCTTGTCTTCCCGAATCCATTTAATTCGTAATGCGAAAAAGGCGATCTACATTCAGACATTTATCTGGGCCAATGATGAAGCCGGCCGGTATGTCGCTTATGAACTCATGCAGGCGGCTAAAAGAGGCGTAAAGGTTAAGATTATTGTTGATCAGTGGCGCCTGGACAAAGTAAAGGAGTTGGCGGCTTTTATGGCGACGGCTCATCCGAATATGGAATTAAAAGTGTACAGTCCGAATGCGAATCAGGTCAGTCCGTCTAAATTGCGTTTATTGGGAGAGCTTTCCGTCAAATTTAAACAGGTTAACCAGAGAATGCATAATAAGATCTTCATTGTCGACGATAAGGTCGCTATTACCGGCGGCCGGAATTATGAAAATGATTATTATGACCGAGGAGCAACGCGCAATTTTAAAGATCGGGATGTTTTGGTGGTCGGGCCGATTGTGAAAGATATGACTTCGTCGTTTATGCAATACTGGGCTTACAAAATGACCGTCGAAGCGAAGGATTTGGTGGATGTGCAGGCTACTCTCAAAGATGTAGATCTGACAAAATACTCTGAGGATACGGAATTTATCCAGGGTGATGTTATTGGAGCGCTTCACGAACAAGCATCCGACCCGGAATACATTCAGCAAACCTTTGTTGATAGAATGTACAAGGTGAATCAATTAAGGTTTGTCTATGACAGCCCTGGAAAAAATAACAGCCTAGGTTTGTCGGGATTTAGTGCCAGTACAGCGGAATTAGTTAAATTTCTGGAAGGAGCCAAAGAAAAAATTGTTATCCAAACACCTTATCTGGTTTTGGATAAGTCAATGATTAAAACAATAAAGAAATTACGGAAGAAGAATAAAAACTTGGACTTTCTTATCTCCAGTAATAGTCTGGCCGCGACGGATTCCATATACGCGTATTCTTTTGCGTTTAAGCAAAAGAAAATATTTCTGGAAGACTTGCGGTTCCGGATATTTGAATTGCGTCCGGTTCCTGCTGATATAAAAGCCATGATGCCGCTTTACACAAAGGGTGAGGAGGCTTTTGAGAAAAGTCAGCCTCAAAGACTCTGGTCTTCGCTGAATCTGTTTGATAAAGATGAAAATAAAATGGAAAGCCGTGAAAAACATATGTGTATACATGCGAAATCATTTGTCTTGGACGACAAAAGTGTTTGGATTGGCTCTTTCAATTTTGATCCGCGTTCGACACATTTAAACACAGAAGTGGCCCTTTTAATTTATGATCCGGATGTCGCCCAGGCCGTCAAAAAGAATATCCTTAGAGATATGGCACCTCAAAACAGTTGGACGATCGGAAAAAAGAAGCAGGTTCCGGTACTTTCCACATTTACAAATACGTTAGGGGATATTGTGCGCCAACTGCCGTTGGTAGATTTATGGCCTTTTCGATACACATCCAGCTTTGATTTGAAAGAAGATAAAGAACAAGTTCCCTTTTATAACAACGCTTTCTATGACCATTACGATGACGTCGGAGCTTTTCCTGATGTCGGTCTTTCTGTTAAAGAAGTGCAGATTGAATTACTAAAAACTATCGGCGGTTTTGCCGAACCGCTTATCTAATTATGGAAAATTTTCAGGAAATTGACGCTCACGAAGCGAAAAATATAATTGACCGGGACAATGCGATTGTCGTTGATATCCGGGATCCTGCCTCTTTCACGGAAGGACATATTCCCGGAGCCAGGCAATTAACGCAGGAAGATATTGATTCCTTTGTTAATGAGACGGATAAGTCAGCGCCGTTGATTTTTTGTTGTTATCATGGATTTAGTTCTCAACAGGCTGCCGCGTATTTTGTACAGCAGGGTTTTGAGAATGTCTATAGTTTAAAAGGGGGCTTTGAGGCCTGGTTAAGTGAATATCCTTCCTAAAAGGGGATGATTGGTTTAAGAACAACATTGTTAGAACTCAGGAATGAAAGGCTTGTATGAAATTAACGAATGACTTAGTGGTTCTGGATCTGGAAACGACCGGACCTTGGGTAGAAATGGACCGTATCATTGAAATCGCGATGGTTAAGCGGACCGTTCAGGGAGAAGAAAAGATTTTTGATCAGCGGGTGAACCCTGAAATGCCCATCCCGCAAGTGGTGCAGGAATTAACAGGAATCAGAGACGAGGATGTTAAGAATGCCCCCCGGTTTGTGGAAATTGCCAAAAATATTCTGGAGTTTCTGGAGGGTGCGGATCTTGCCGGATTTAATGTCGAGCGTTTTGATCTGCCGCTTTTGGCCAGGGAAATGAATACTGCCGGACTGCAATTTAATTGGCGGGAGCGGCGGGTTTATGATGCACAAAAAGTTTTTCATATTAACGAGAAACGAGATTTATCCGCCGCATATAAATTCTATTGTCATAAAGAGCTGGATAATGCTCATTCAGCTTTGGCCGATACCCGGGCCACACTGGATGTGTTGAGTTCACAGGTTGAGAAATATGGAGAAGGTTCTGATGAGCTGGAAGTCCTCGCGCAGTACAATTATAAACAGCATAGCGAGTTTTATGATGATGAGCGGAAGTTCCGTTGGTGGAACGGAAAACTTTATATGATGTTTGGCAAATACGCGAAAAAATACAGTCTGCAGGAAGTTGTTCAGAAAGACCGGGGTTATTTGGAATGGATTTTATCCGCTAATTTTAGTCAGGAGATTAAAACTTTAGTGGAAGAGGCCCTGCAGGGAAAGTTTCCTAAATATATTTCTTCCGATGAAGAAGAGTAAAGAGGAGAGGAAATCATGCCGACTTTATTTACAAAGATTATAAATGGTGAAATACCTTGTCATAAAATTATGGAAAACGATCAATACCTCGCGTTTTTAGATATCCGGCCAATCAATCCCGGGCATACACTGGTCATTCCGAAAGAAGAAATAAACTATGTTTTTGATATTGAAGACGAGCTTTTAGGTGGTTTAATGATTTTTGCAAAGGCTGTTGCCCGGAAAATTAAAAAAGCCGTGCCTTGCAAACGGATTGGTATTATGGTCGCCGGGTTAGAAGTCCCGCATGCCCATATCCATCTTATTCCCATGAATACGATTCCTGATTTGAATTTTGCCAACGCGAAAGAAACAAATCAGGAGCAGCTTGCCGAAGTTGCCGAGAAAATCAGGAACTGTTAAGTTATTTTAGTTTATGCAAAAACTTCTGACTGATCGAAATCTTCATCCACTTCTGATAATCCTTTCATTTCTTGTCTGGATTTTTTGTTTTAAAGGATTTATTTTCAATCACCTTTCCCTGGAATCCGATGCAATCGCCTACTACGAACATTTTCAGTACTTTACTGACAATATCAGCCGGGGTGTTTATCCATTCTGGGAAGCCGGACGGATTAAGGGAATACCAGCCGAATTTTTTATGCGGCGGATCGGCTCTTTCAATCCGTTGTTTGGTTATATCGTTATTCAAAGTTTTTTTGAAATTCCATTTCGTTTTACATATCTTTCGTTTTTAGCGCTCTATTATTTCTTGGGAGTTATTGGATTTTATTTACTGGCTTTAAGGATTTTTCAGAACAAGACAGTTGCTTTGGTGACGTACTTGCTTTTTATGTTTTCATCGATAGGCACAAGGATGTTCGATTCCTATTTCTTGTTGGTCGTCATTCCGATGATCTGGTTTTTTTATTTTCTAGTCTCTTTTGCCTGTCATCAGAAAAGGCATTTTTTTATCGGGATTATTTTCACGCTGATGATTCTAGCGACAACCTATGTTCCATTTTTCTTTATCAATATCCTGCTAACTTTTATTCTTTGTTACGGCATTTTTTACTTAAAAGAAAGCGGCCTTTTTCTTCAAAATTCATTTCGATTTGTTATCAAAAATAAAATATTCACCAGTTTGTGCATGATATGTTTGGGGGCGTCCCTCATTCCTGGAATATTGCTTTGGCAGGATGCCGGAGGAGGACTTGTAGATAAAAAAGGCCCGGAGTTTGCCTTAACTCAAAGAAATGCTTCCGGAGAGGCTGAAAATGCCATTAGTGTGGGACTTGAAACAATTACAAGCTGGGGAATTGAAGAAGATATTCTTTACGCTGTATCATTTGAAGATATGAGAACATTTAAGTTCGCGATCTTATATATTCCGGTATTTGCCTATATTATTCTGCTTTTAGGATTGGCCTGCAGGATCCATAAACGTTTATTATTCTTCTTTGTGTGGGGATTTGGAACATTGCTAATCTTTGCTCATAGGGCGCCTTTTTATCATTTTCTTTACAAGGAGATTTTTTATTTTAAGTATTTCCGAAACTTGCATTTTTTCTTATGGATGATCATACTGCCGGTTTTTATTTTGTTTATTGGAGAACAATTGAAGCTCATTATGGAGTTCCATGCGTCTTCTTCAAAAAAGAAAATGTGGATAATTGCAGCAACGGTTTTCGTGCATATTTTCTTTATAGGTCTTCTATTTTGGAAAACGGAACCTATCAGTAGTTCCGTAGCGGTTATCATTGGCAGCTGTGTTGTATTTATTCTTCTTTTTCTGGAAAAATTTTCCAAGGAGGGGATATGGTTGCCTATTATATTTTTTGGATTAATTGTTATTCAGCCCCTGGAAGTTTATGGATATTTGGGAAAGAATTTCACGGTGCCGGCACCTAAAGGGTATCGTTATGAGAAGGGTGCTAAAAATTACGAAAAAATTGTTCTTCCTGATGAAAACAGGGTTCAAGAATTAAAGGAGGAGTATAAAAATGTTCGTGCGGAGTTGTTAATTGGAAAGTCCCCAAATAAGCCGCCAGGGACTTATATGGTTACGCATGAATATAAACGGTTCCTTGACGAGCTCGATTTTCTGGCTTATGAAAGTTACAATGCCCGGAGTAAGATTATGATTTATGATGATATTATATGGGTTAAAAATAAGAAATATAATTTTGATCAGATTAATGCCGCTTTTGTCAAAAATGAAAATAAGGCATTTATAAATCTCGAACCGGGGGATCCTGCAGAGAATGTTTCATTACGTTCATTTTCACAATATGCCGATATGGTTTCCAGCGATTCCAAGATTGTTCAGGTGGTCGATTCTGACACCAACCATCTGGTTCTGAAAACAGATTTTGATCGAACAAGATTTCTCGTTTATAACGACAGTTATCATGGAGACTGGCAGGTTTCTGTTGATGGCGAACCGAAAACGTTGTGGTTGGCTAATATTGCTTTTAAAGGCGTTTTTGTTCCCGCCGGGAAACATATAGTGCGTTTTCAATATGGGGAACCGTGGCGGTATTGGACGTACTATTTATTGTTTGCTGTATTTTGGGCGGTATTCTTTGCGTTAATTATTCTTTCAATCCAAGATAGAAAGAATTCGTGTAAGAAAGTGATTGTTTAAATGAAGGATCTCTTTTTAAAACGAAGCTGGTTTAGGATTTTTTTGTTATACATTATTGGGTTTTTGATTATTTTTTTCTTTGTCGACGTAAAAAAAGCCTTATATCAAACGCGATTAGCGACCTTAAATCGTTTGCGTCCGGAAAGGTTTGACTATATTGTCGATTTTGATCGGAAGAAAGATTTATATAATAAAGAAAAGCTTGATCAATTCCGTCGATATTATGACAAGGTTTCCAAATTTGTTCCCGACAGACCGGATGCATATGGTCTATATGGATATACCTTATATTATCTTGGTAATCAAAAAGCCGCGTTACGGGCTTATCAAGAGGCCTTGGAACTAAACCCTGAATTTATTTTTTACTACCATAATCTTGCCTGTATTTACTATGAACAAAAGGAATATCAGGCGGCTTTGGAGGCTGCCCGAAAGGGATTGACGGTTGATCCTTTGATGGCAATTGAAGGTATTAAAAAATCTGTTCGACTATATGTGCCTTTAATTGTTATAAAAGAAAACAGCGAGAAGAGGTCAGTTGAGAAGGATATAAAAAAAGCTCATTATAATTTTTATATCGTATCCATTTTGAGTTACTTTCACCTGCAAGATTATAACAATATGATGAAAGCCATAGCTGGTTTAAGATTAATTTATCCGGATAGTAAGGGATATTTTTCTTTTTATAGCGGCATAGCCGCCTTTTACCAGAATAATTATCCGGCAGCAATACAAGAATTCAAGGCTGCTTTGGAAAAGAATGGCGAAAACTATGAAGCATGGTTATATTTGGGAAAGACATTGGAAAAAACAGGGAATGAAGTGTATGCTAAGAACGCTTATCAGCAGGCTGAACGTCTGAAAGCAACGGCAGAACCGTCAAGTCTCCTAGAAGAGCCGCCCGACTTATTTTTGTATTAGTTTCTGGGGGCGTATAACGCGACCCAGGGTTACGTTACACATTCTCATTTACACATTTTATTATGTTAAAGAAAATTACTCAAATTATTGTCTTGATAGGTTTTGTCACCTGGATTGTACCGTTAGGGGCATTTATTAAGCCCTCCCAGGAAGAAGAAATGTGTAATGGCCGCAGGTCTATCTGTCTATGTACACATTTTCTCGCCAAGCATAAAGCAGAATTAGCCAAGATAAAATTGTTCAGGGCGATGCCCAGTCCGCAAAAGCAGATCGCAAGAGATGTGTTGTCTAGCCCGGATTTTGTTGCTTCACGTTTTTATCTATCTTTCTTTGATCAGAATACCAAATATAATGTTGATCAAATCTGGTTGTACGATTTCTTCTACAGCCGGCCTATTGAACACGTTCCCAAATACTCTTCTTAGACCACACCGATTTATAACCAACAATTAAGAACTAGTTACCAGATAGAAGGAGTGTTTTATGTTTCGAAGAAGAGTTCTCCCGATAGTAGGGGGTTGTGTATTTTTGTTATGTATGTCTCAGCAGGTAATGGCCCATACATCGACCAGGGCCGACTCACATGCGCCGATCGGTGTAATGGGAGATCATACCCATAAGGCCGGTGAGTTCATGACATCGTACCGGTATATGCGGATGGACATGCCGCAAAATTATAGCGGTTCAAAGGAATTGTCAGTCGCGCAGGTTCATGATCAGTTTATCGTATCACCTGTGGATATGCAGATGGACATGCATATGGTGGGAATGATGTATGCCCCCACAGATGAGTTAACGATGATGCTGATGATTCCGTATGTCCATAAAACGATGTTACACCGTCGAAGAACAGATGATAAACAGTTCCGCACAGACAGCCGCGGGATTGGGGACATTAAATTGTCCGGAATGTTTTCTTTGAAAGAATGGACGAACCAAAATATCCATTTGAATTTTGGTGTGAGTTTTCCGTCCGGTTCTATCAACGAAACCGACCGGACACTGTTGGGGCCGGACCGTAATCTGCCGTATCCAATGCAGCTTGGGTCGGGAACGTATGATCTTTTGCCGGGCATAACGTATCGGGACTATACTGAAGACTGGTCCTGGGGAGCGCAGGCATCGACCGTATTAAGAACACATAAGAATCGTCATGATTACGTTTTGGGAAACCGTTATGAATTCACAACGTGGCTGGCCCGAAAATGGCAGGATTGGTTGAGTACGTCTGTCCGTTTGGATTATCAGGCCTGGGGAAATATTAACGGGGCTGATTCGCGCTTAAATCCTGTCTTGGTTCAGACGGCTAATTCCGATCTGCAAGGGGGTCAGAGAATTGATCTACTTTTCGGGATTAATCTGATGGGACAGGAAGCCAAGTCCACGGATCACCGGATGTCTTTTGAATTCGGTTTTCCTGTTTATCAGCATCTGAACGGGCCGCAGTTGGGTGTCGGCTGGCAGGGGACTTTCGGCTGGCAAAAGGCGTTTTAATTACTTAAGAGGTAGAAAAGCAATATGCGAAGCATATTGCTGTACGGAAAACGTTAAACGGTTACGCAGCTTGAAACGGTATTCGTATAACGAAAAACATTTCGAGCCGCGTAACCGAATAACGGAATATTCTTGCGTCCCCATTTTCCCTTGACGTATACAGGATAAACGGTAGAATACCTTTTTCAAGGGACCAGGAAATCCTGTGATACCAGCGACCCGGCAAAATTCTGGTTTTCAGGGAATTTAAATATTGCTAAGAACTAAGCACTAGGAACCAGTAACTAAATCATGGACGTTCAAAATATTGGATTACAATTCGGTAAACGCAAGCTATTTGACGGCGTCAACATTTCGTTTTCTCCGGGGAACTGTTACGGAATTATCGGAGCTAATGGTTCGGGAAAATCCACCTTTTTAAAGATTTTATCCGGTGAAATTGAATCGACATCCGGTTCGGTAAATACTGCCAAAGGACAGCGGATTTCTGTTTTAAAGCAGGATCAGTTTGCGTATGACGATTTTTCTGTTCTGGAAACCGTTATCAAAGGGCATGAGCGGCTTTATCGGGTTATGAAAGAAAAAGATGAGATTTATGCTAAACCGGATTTTTCGGATGAAGACGGTGTTAGAGCTTCAGAGCTTGAAGGTGAGTTTGCCGAGATGAATGGTTGGGAAGCGGAATCCGAGGCGGCCCAGTTATTAAACCATTTGGGTATTTCAGAATCGTTGCACGAACTTCAGATGAAACAATTGGAAGGGGGACAAAAAGTGCGCGTCCTTTTGGCGCAGGCCCTTTTTGGTAATCCGGATATTCTGCTTCTAGACGAGCCTACGAACCAGCTGGATATTGAAACGTGTATGTGGCTGGAAGAATTTTTGTGTGATTTCCAAAATACGGCTATCGTTGTTTCCCACGACCGCCATTTTCTGGATAAAGTCTGCACACACATTTGCGATCTCGATTACAGTAAGATTCAACTTTACACCGGAAACTACAGTTTTTGGCAAGAGGCCAGCGAAATTGCGTTGCGCCAACGTCAAGATGCGAATAAAAAAGCCGAAGAGAAGAAAAAAGAACTTCAGAATTTTATCGCGCGTTTTAGTGCCAACGCGTCTAAATCCCGTCAGGCAACAGCCCGAAAAAAGATTCTCGAAAAACTTGATGTCGAAAACATCAAACCATCATCGCGTAAATATCCGTTTGTCGGTTTTGAACAAGAACGAGAAGCCGGAAACGATATTCTCCACATTGATCATTTGAGTAAAACTATCGACGGACAAATTATGTTTAAAGATTTAACCGTCACGGTTAATAAAGGGGATAAAATCGCGTTTATCGGGCCGAACGATTTGGCGAAAAGCGCCTTATTCCAAATTTTAATGGAAGAGGATAAAGCCGACTCTGGAAGTTTTAAATGGGGAGCGTCAACATCGCGGGCTTACTTTCCCAAAGACAATACCAAGTTCTTTGACTGCGAATTAAATATGATCGACTGGTTGCGTCAGTTTACGAATGAGCAGGATGAAACCTTTGTTCGCGGTTTCTTGGGCCGGATGTTGTTTAAAGGAGAAGAGTCGCTTAAAAAGGTAAAAGTTCTCTCCGGTGGAGAAAAAGTCCGTTGCATGCTGTCCCGCATGATGTTGGTCAGAGGAAATATTTTAATCCTGGATGAGCCCACCAATCACCTGGATTTGGAATCTATCACTTCTCTAAATAAAGGATTAACCAAATATAATGGGACAGTCCTGTTTTCTTCCCATGATCACCAGTTTGTTCAAACCATTGCCAACCGGATTATTGAGATCACGCCTAGAGGTGTTATTGACCGGCTGGATACCACGCTGGATGAATATCTGGAAGATCCTAAACTGAAAGAACAGCGCAAGGCCCTTTATGAAGGGGAAGACGCGGCGATTTAGTGCCTAGCCGCTAGTGCTTGGTGCTTAGTTGTTATTCATTCTCCCGCCTGGCATCAATGGTGCCGTTATCCAGATCGAGATGGATAAGGATCGGCGCGCAGCACGTCTCACAATCCACCACAAACTCTTGTTGGAGTCCTCCGGAAATATCTGCCGTTAAAGAATTTAGCTGCCAGCAATAGGGGCAGGGGAAATTATATAGGCTTTCAGGAATCATCTTTTTTATATGAAATGCTCACTAAAATGTGGTATCCTTTTACTATGAAAAAAATAATGATTTTATTATACCTGATAAGTTTCTGTTTTGCACCATTAGCGTCTGCAGATATCTATAAATATACAGATGAAAACGGAAATGATTATTATGTGAATAATATTAATAGTGTTCCGGATAAGTATAAAGATCAGTTGAACAATGTTTTAGAAACAGATGATAATGCGCCCAAAAACAGTGCTTACCGGGCTCCTCAAGGATACTCTCAAGAGCAAACCAAGAAGAAATCCGTAAAGAATAAAGACGTCGAAATTTTTGTCACCTCCTGGTGTGGATACTGCCGCAAATTAGAAGCCTTTCTTAAAAAAAATAGAATCAAATACAAGAAATACGATATTGAAAAAAGTGCCTATGGTAAAAAACGTCATCAAGAACTCGGTGGCGGAGGCATTCCGGTCACGACTATTGGCGATACTGTTGTCAGAGGCTACGATCCTGCCACCATCCAACGCCTTCTGGACTCGTAGATATACCTTCCTTCATTAGTTTCTGATCATGAATCCCCAAAATCCCATTGACGGATTCTATTAAGAATCTATAATGACAATGATAGTCTGGAAAAACTTTTTAACAGGATTCCTCAATGAAAGCCCTTTCCACAATCAAGTACGGCCTTATTGTCATTATTTTAGGCACGGCCGGCTTAGTGAGTTATAATTTCTACCATAAAATCGTCAAAGAAAATGAAGTCTTAAAACAGGTTGTTGAACGCCTGGAGGCAGATTCCCGTGTGGCCGAAGTTCTTGTTACCGGTGTCCGTTATGACGAGGAGAAAAATAAAACTTTTACCACCATTAAATTTGTGGAATATGACCGCAATAACCAGCCGTTAAAACCAAAATACTTTACTTTTTCCGGCAATATTATCCAGTTTCAGTCCCTTGTTATTCGTTTTGATGACATTAATATCCGTAATGCGAAGCAGCTGAAGGATAAAAGCGCGTTTCTTTTCTGGAAAGTGTTTATGCTTGACGGTCAAAACACGCAGGAGTTTGAAATCAACGCGGTTAACTCTATTCCTTCAGGGTATAAAGTAGAGGGAATGAACCATCCATATGAAAAGGAGCTGTGGGAGAAATTCTGGACATACGCGATGGACCCGGAGCAGGCGAAAAAGGGCGGTATTAAAAACGCTCAGGTAGAAGCCCCCGGAGTGATGTTTACACCGGGAATTCTTTATACAGTTCATATTGAACATGATGGCGGTCTAAGAATTGATGCCCGGCCGTTACCAGCCATTTTAAAAGGGGAACGGATTCCGGAATGAAATATTATGCCATAGTATTGGGATGTGCGGTCTTTCTGATGACGGGTTTTTCTTCTCACGCGCGGGCGGACGTGAACCCGCAGGTTCGGGAACTTGTGGAGCAATATGTGCAACAAATGATTTACAGTTCCCTGATGGAAACAACCAGCGATATTATTCAACGGGCGATTGAACAAAATAATCTGGCTGTGTTGCCGCCAGTCGCGGTGCAAGCCATGCAGCAGGCGGTTTTGCAGTGTTTTAAACAGGGTTCCACTCAGGAAATTATCCGTACGGCTTATGAAGAAGCCAGAGATTTAGGAATTGAGCAGATTGAAAACGGCCTTCCGCAAGATCAGATACAAACGAATATCAAAAGATATATTGACGGTGAAATGACGGGAGTTACCAGCGAATTTATTTACCAGAAAATTATTGAGGAAGTTCTGAAACAGTCTCTTAAGCAAACCCGGCAGGTCATGATGATGCAGATGACACAACGGCAGGCCCAAATGGCCGCGATTCAACAGCGTCAAAGGGTGATTCAGCAGGCAATTGTCGAACAATATCAGCGGGCTATTCAGCAGCAATTTTCGGCGCAGATTAATCAACAGTTGCAGGGGGCTTATCAGCAGCAATATAATCAGCTGAAGCAACAAGAAGCGGTTTACCGTCAACGGGTTGAACAACAATATCAAAGCTATATGCAGGATCAATACCAACAGCAGCTTAGTCGGCCGGCTGGCAGCGGTGTTTATTAATAAAGAGCGTATGAGAAACAATATTTTAAAAATACATGTTTTTCTTTTTCTAGTGGTGTTTATAACGGGATGTGCTTCATTCGAGAATGTCCGTTATCAGGATGTTTTTCAAAACTACAAAAATGTTGAGTCAAATAATGGCATCAGCACAGACGAGGCCATCACCATTGCTCAATATTATCTGATCAAAAAAGGGTTGGATGACAGGGTTTATACCTTAAAACCGATTGGTATTGAAAAGTGGATTCAATGGGAAAAGGATGGGGCTTATATTCGGTTAATGGATCCGCCGAGTCCGACGTTTGAACATCCTTTAATTTATTCCTGGATTGTTCTTTTCAGAGATACAAAGGGAAGTCAATTCTGGGGACATTATCCGGTTATTCCTCTTTATGTGGAAGTGGATATGAGAACAGGAGAAGTCAGAAGCTGGGGAGAATATAATGATAAAAAGAAATAAAGTAATTGTGATGATTTTTGTGTCGGTTTTTCTTTTATTCAACAGCGGACCTTCTTATGCCTTTTTGGGGTGGGGAAAGGCCAAGACAACTAGTGAAATTATGGAACAGACAAAAGTTCTTATTGAACAAAAGGAGTATCTCAAAGCTATTGATCAGCTGGAAGACGTTCTGGAAGAAGAGCCTGATCATGCGGATGCCATGGCGTTTTTGGGATACTGTTACTTCTGGACAGGAGATTACCGTCGAGCGGAATTTGATTTAAAACAGGCGTTGAGAGTTGATCCGAATAATGTTGAATTGATCCAGCGGTATGTTTATACTCTTCACAAGTTAAATCGTTTGGATGAAGCCTTTGGTATTGTCCAGGAACTTTCTGTCAGGACCCCGAATAAAAAACCTCTTCAGGATATTCTCACAAACATTAAACAAGGTCAGATTGAGGATTATAAATTTTAATCACGCCTGAGTGTGTTATCATTAAACATTCTAAGAAAAGCGGTATTTTATGAGTGCTATTTCCA
>JAGQKQ010000229.1 GCA_020430005.1 Candidatus Omnitrophota bacterium | reverse complement strand
GTCGGCGGACAATAGGAATATTCCCTTTTTTCATTTTTATAGGAATACGGCGACAGAAAATCAGCAAAGATTGCGCTGGCATACAATAATCCCAGAAGAATAACGCAGACACAGGCCAGCCGATTCTTTTTGAAATTTTGCAATGCTAATTGGAATTCACTTAATCCTTTATTCTTAGTCATACCGTATCCTTGGATCCACTTTGGCCAACGCAATATCGGCTAATAGGTTGCCGATTAAGAATAAAACCCCTCCCATAAGCATGCTGGCCATAACAAGATAAGTATCTTTTGAACGCACGGCCGTCAACATCAACGATCCCAACCCCGGCCAACTGCAGATAATTTCCACCAAAGCCGCCCCACTTAATAAAGCCGAGAATTCATAGCCCAATAATGTAATTAACGGGTTAATCGCATTTCTCAGGGCGTGGCGATAAATCACCCGGTTTTCCGGCAACCCTTTCGCCCGCGCGGTCAAAATATACTGCTGTCCGAGGACCTCCAGCATATTTCCACGCATAATCCTCTGCAGTCCGGCAATAGAGCCAACGGATAAGGCCAGCGTTGGAATAGCCAAATGTTTTAGCACATCCCAAATTTTTCCAACTAAACTGAGATCATCAAAGTCGGGACTATACATCCCTCCTAAAGGAAGAATTCCTGTTTGAGAAGCGATGAATAATAACATCATGGCCAAAAAGAAACTTGGCATGGAAAGAAAACCGTAAGATAAAAATTGAATCGCCCGGTCAATCGGTTTATTCCGGTTCAGCGCCGCCCAAATTCCTAACGGAATAGCCACCAGCCACGTAAATAAAAAGCTGGAAAGCGAAAGAATAAAAGTATTAAACAGACGACTGCCAATAATCTTAGTCACTTCAATTTTATAAAAGAAGGAATATCCCAGCTCCCCCATCACCAAATTTTTAATCCATACCAAATATTGAACAACAACCGGTTTATCCAACTGATAAAGTTTTTTGTAATACTCAATCACCTCTTCGGAGACCTGAGGATCAAGGCGGATTGTATCTAAAAAATTACCAGCCGTTTTGTTCATTAACAAAAACGTAAGCAAGGCTATCCCTAAAAGCATCGGAACAGCCACCAAAAGTCTTTTGAGAATATATTTTGTCATAAGCCGTTATTCCCGGAATTCCGGTTTAATATAAACCTCTTCAATATTATGAAAAACACTTCCCCGTGTAGGCTTCAAATTACCAAATTTATTCCGTACCGCGGCAAGCTGAGCTTCAAGCACAGTATAAATAACCGGGACCTGTTCGGAAACAATCATTTGATATTCGTCATAAATGACTTTGCGTTTATCTTCATCTAATTCCTGAACACCCGTATTGAATAAATCATCAATACGTTTTTCCCATTCGGTGGCCGGCGACTCCTGTTTAGGATACCACATATGAAGCTGTCCATTGGACGCCCAGACATTTTTCCCAAAATGAGGCTCAATACCTCCGGTGAGACCAATTAAAATAGCATCCCACTGGTAGGTGGCTGTTAATTTTGTTACCAATTCATTAAATTCAATCAGCTGGAAATTGACTTTCATTCCTAATTGTTCCAAATCGTGACGAAGCATCCCCGCAATAACACCACGCACAGAACCAAGATCCCCACTGGTATACAAACTAAATTCCAATGGATGTCCTTCGGCATCTTCTAAAAATCCGTCTCCGTCTTTGTCGACAAAACCGGCTTTCTTCAAAAATTCTCTGCCCTTATTCAGGTCATATTCATATTGACGGACATCCGGATTATGGAAAAAACCAACGGCCGGACTCGTAGCCGCATGCTGCGGATATCCCAAACCGTTCATGACAACTTCGATAATCCGCTCCTTGTCCACCGCATGTGCAACCGCCCGACGGAAATCCGGATTAGTAAACCATTTTAATTTATAAGCCGGTTTAACAAACGGCTCCCCCTTCTGTGAATCACTGCCTTGATTTTGATTGAACACAATAAAATTGCTGCTTGTATCCGGTCCCATATCATAGACCGTAAAATTTTTTTCTACTTCCAGCGGTTTGACCAAAGGATAATCCATCCCGCGAATATTAATGGCATCAACGGTTCCCTCTAAAAATTTAAGCAGGGCCACATCCCCGCTCTGTACAATTACAAACGTAATCTTATCAATATAAGGAAGCACATCTCCCTCAGGCGACTTCATCCAGTAATACGCGTTTTTCTCAAGAACCAGACGCTGTCCCGGAACATATTTTGTCAACTTATATGGCCCTGTTCCCACAATGTCTTTAGGGTCGGTATCAATCTTCCACATAAAATTGAATGTTCCGTTTTTGACAGATTCTTCTAATAGGTGTTTGGGCAAAATGGCCTGAGAAAGGCCTCTCAGAAAAGGGGCAAATTTGACTGGAAGAACAAATTGAACGGTATAATCATCTACTTTCGTTACTTCAAATTCTTTACCATCAATGGTAAAAATATCCCGAACCGAAGCGGGAATTTCCGGATTATAAACCAGTTCATTATACGTAAAAACAACATCATCGGCTGTAAACGGTTTGCCGTCATGCCAGCGTACATCCTGACGAAGATGAAAAGTCCAGGTTAATCCATCTTCGCTGACGTCCCAGCTCTCAGCCAGATGAGGTTTAACTTTTAATGTAAAAGCATCGGTGGTGGTTAATCCTTCAAAGATATGTCCGAGAATGGCGGAAGAGGTTGTTTCTTTAGAGATAAGATCATTAAATGTTTTCGGATCGGAGGTTGTCACCCGGACAAGGTGTCCGCCGTATTTATCAACCTTTTCCTCTCCAAAAGAAATGGAAGGCCAAAACGTAAGCTGCGCTAGCGATAACATCCAAAACAAACAACACGCCAGCGGCCTGAATTTTAGAACTTTGAAGAGCATAAATTTACCGGGTAACGTATTTAAAAACGTTATGGCTGCGGTTGTTCTGCGGCTTGCTCTACTGTTTTTACAGCCTCATCAACCGTTTTATTCATGGTTTTAGCGGCGTCACTCTGTGTACTTGTTGGTACAACCGTTGTTGGAATCAATGACTGCCCTTTCTGAATCGATAAGACCGCCAAGGCCAGACAAGTAACCAGAAAAACTGTCGATAAAATAGTCGTCGCCTTAATCATGAATTCATTCGTCTGCGCTCCGAACATCGATTCCGCGGAAGAAAACCCCTCGGTTAATCCACCGCCACGTCCTGATTGCATAAGAATAACTGTTATTAAAATGAGACAAACAATTGTATGAAGAAAAATAAAAAAACCTGTCATAGTCACCTCTTTATGTGTTAATTCCTATAC
>JAGQKQ010000228.1 GCA_020430005.1 Candidatus Omnitrophota bacterium | reverse complement strand
TCATCGGGATTTGTGCTCACATAATACCCGCTCGCGTACCGGCAGGCAAACCCCATTTCCCGGCATACCGCCATAGCGAAAACCGTAAAATCCCGGCATGAACCTTTTTTATACTTCAATGTTTCAGACGGTTGATACGGCGCCCCCTTTTCTCTTTTCTCGTAAGAAAATTCTTCATAAATAATCCGGCATAAATTTGTTAAGAATAAAATTGTTTCCTGTCCGCATGATTCAGCCAAATTCTGCGCGAACAATTTTACACTGGAATCTTCCTGGTTAAAATTGAAATACGGTGTCAGCACAGCCGACAAGTCCGTCGAATAGATAATTGGAAGCCGTAAGCCCGAAGAAGGATAAATTAAAAAATCAAAAGGATTAAATGAATCCATTGTAATCAGGACGTCCGTTTTAATATCAAAAACATTTGTCCTGCCCTTAAACCACGTAAACAGCGATACCGTACCGTTATTTTCCAAAATCTCATTCACACCTATCGGTTCCGGGGCAATATTGATTGACTTTGAAATAATATTTACATGATTATCCCGACGAGGAAGAAGCCTGATGACATGCGGCTCCAGAAAAATATTTTCCATGTATTGGTAACGGGTATGATGTTGAATTCGAAATTTCATTATCTCTTCCTATTGCTGCTGCACCTGTTGATATTTTTCCAAAAGATCTTTGGCCCAATCATCCGGAAATTCATCAATCGCTTTAGTAATTTTAGCCTGCCACCAATTGGTATATTTCATCATTTGTTCCTGCGTCAAGCGCTGGGTCACCATGGAAAAACTGTCTTTACGATAAAGCACAACATCGACAGGATAATCCACATCATTCGAACTCACTTGTGTCGCATTAAACGAAAGGAAACTCACTTTAAGGGCGAAGTTTAATGTCGATTGATAACGCAAAGCCCTGTCCAAAATCGGCTTACCGTGGCTGGTATTTCCGATAATAAAATACGGATTTGCCTCCCCCACCTCTACCCAGTTTCCCTCGGGAAAAATCATAAACAATTTATGTTCTTTATCATTTTCCAACTGTCCCGCGATAAGTCCGTGAATATTAAAATCATAATTCGATTGTTCCAGCGCTTTGCGGTCTTCATCACTGACACGGCGGATCTGAGCGCCGAACGCGTTGACCAACTGATACATTTTTTTATATTCAAAACCGGACTCTTCAATAATTTCATTAAAGTATGTCACAGCTTTATCCCTCAGGGCACGCAGCCCGGATGTCATAAGAAATACCGAATGACCGCCGACTTTTTGCTGAACAATAACTTTCTTCGCCGTCAATGTTTGGTTTCCCGATGTAATTCGCGTGTCGGCCAAACCGACAAGCCCTTCTTTTACTTTTATTCCTACACAATAAGTCATAAATCTCTCTTTCTGAAAGTTATCTCAGCGAACGGCTGAAAAACGTGTTGAATATTTCTTCTCCTAAATGGTTTAATTTAATTTGAAAGTCTTCAAGGTATTCGTGAAGTCCATAGTGAATAACATCGTTCACATCGTTAAAATTAAGTTGCGATATAATTTTTCCCATTTCTTTCTCGGCGGAATTGTTAAAGGTGCCGAGTTGGGTATTGGATATTGTATGCAAGGATTTATCCGATTCAATCAGACAAAAATGAATGGCCCGTGGAAACTCCCGGTCAAAAATAAGAAATTCAATAATATCCCGGTAATCCATCTTTCCGTATTTCTTGCGGTACACCTCATACGCGCTGGTGGATTTTAACAACGCCGACCACTGCATATAATCCAGTGTTGTCCCAACATCCTCGATGCGGGGCAGCAAATAAAAATATTTCATATCCAGAATCCGGTCCGTTTTATCAGCCCGTTCCAGCAGCCGCCCCAGATTGGCAAAGTGATACGCCTCATTATGAATCAATGTTGTATCCATAATACCGTTAAACAAGTGAGATCCGTTTTTAATATAACGGTAAAATTCGGAAAGGTTGTCGTTGGCTGTTAATGTCGCATCTTTGACACCCAGATACATCTCATTAATCTGCTGCCACATTTCGCTGGAAATAATTTCACGGATCGTCCGCGCATTCTCCCTGGCCTGAATCAGACAGCTTAAAATAGAATTCAAATTATTCTTATTAAAGGTTAAGAATTCGACCACATTGTTCCGAGTGTACTCACCGTACATGGATTCATAAACGACCGCGTCACCTGTAATATTGACAAGCGGTTGCCATTGCTCCTGAATATTCGTCGGCAAGTCGACAATCAGGGATAAATTCACATCCATAAAACGCGCATAATTCTCCGCACGTTCAATGTAACGGCTCATCCAGTAAATGGATTCGGCCACACGGCTAAGCATGAGTAATCTCACTTTCCGGCTGACTGAGCACCCAGGTATCTTTTGATCCGCCACCCTGCGAAGAGTTCACAATCAATGACCCTTTTTTTAAGGCCACCCGGCTTAAGCCACCCGGCATGACCGATGGGGAATTGGCAAATAACACGAACGGCCGTAAATCCACATGCCGGCCTTCCAAATCATTACCTATCAGCGTCGGAACCCGCGATAATGACATCACCGGCTGCGCGATATAATCCCGGGGATTTTTCTGAATATTAGTGATAAACATTTTTCGCTCTTCTTCTGTTGAGCTTGGGCCCATTAACATCCCATACCCACCCGATTGGTTAGCCATTTTAACAACCATTTTACCAATATTCTCAATCACATATTTGCAATCTTTAGGGCGCCAGCATAAATAAGTCGGCACGTTAGGAAGAACAGGCTCTTCATCCAGATAATATTTAATAATCTCCGGCATAAAGGCATAAACCACTTTATCATCCGCGACGCCTGTCCCGGGGGCGTTGGCAATCGCTATATTTCCTCGTCTATATGCATCAAACACCCCTTCCACACCTAACACAGAGTCTTTACGAAAAACTTTGGGATCCAGAAATTCATCATCGACCCGGCGGTAAATGACATCAACCTGCTCCAGCCCTTTTGTTGTTCGCATATAACAAAATCCATTTTCAACAAGAAGATCTTTTCCTTCCACCAATTCCGCGCCCATTTGTTGGGCTAAAAAGGCGTGCTCAAAATACGCGGAATTATAAATTCCCGGAGTCAATACGACTATCCGGGGCGATTGGGCGTTCGATAAATATTCCAGCATTTCTCTCAGTTTTAAAGGATAATCATAAATAGGCCGCACATGCACCTGTTCAAAAATAGCCGGAAAAGCCCGTTTCATAATTTCCCGATTACCTAAAACATAAGATACCCCCGACGGGACACGGCAGTTGTCCTCCAGAACATAAAACTGTCCATCGGCGTGTTTGATTTTTTTTTTTT
>JAGQKQ010000227.1 GCA_020430005.1 Candidatus Omnitrophota bacterium | reverse complement strand
CCATGCCCATTTTTTTTTTTTTTTAAAGCCGATACCGACTGAGAAAAATATAAACGCCATTGATAATTGATAAATCTTTAACGGAGTTCCCGATAACCATAAAAAATCACCAATAACCGGAATCTCCTGATTATTAGGCTGAAAAAAAACAAAACCACCCCCTAACAACATAATGCAATAATAAGTTGCCACCAATTTTATCCCAATCGGATTCTTCTTTTTTTCCTCAATAAGCCTTTGCACATCTTCACTGTTATCTTCAATCCCCAAAAAAAGAATATTTACTGCTCTGGAGTTAAACAATATAAGAAAAAATGCGGGAATAAGCACAAGAAATATTCCATAAATAATAATCCCTATCATTCTAATATTAGAGGCATCCATGGCAGGATCGGCAGTTTCCCCCATTGAATGTATAAGCCCTATAGATATAAGACCAAGTATTCCTAAAATCAACGCTACTGATGACAATATAATTGTTACAATCCTCGCCCAATTTTTGTTAAGAAACAGTCCAACTGCCGTAGCTATTAGCCCTATCCCCAAAGGGCCATAAAAAAGAATCCCGATAAATGGGATCATCTTTGCTTGCTCCTCCGGCAACTGACCTGAAGATATTGAAGAAAAAGAAAACATCGCCACACACATAAAGAACATCCACAGTCCAAATATTAATAAGTAAACTCCTGAAATAATCACCAAAGCTCTTTTCATAACTGTTCTCCAATTTTTTGCCAAACAAAAATATGACTCCCCATAATTAAGGGGCCAGACGAACACGACGCCAGCGGCCGCTTTTTAATTTGGAATAAGATAATCGATCATGCAGACGATCAGGACGGCCCTGCCAAAACTCAATCCGTTTTGGCTGTAGAATAAAACCTCCCCAATTGACGGGACAAGGTATAATCTTATTTTTATATTTGGTTTCCAGCGACTTCATTTTTTCTGTTAAAGCGTCCCGGTCGGTAACGGCCCGGCTTTGCGGGGAAATACTGGCCGCCGCCTGACTGGCGGGCGGACGGGAATGAAAATATTCTTCGGATTGTTGCCGTGAAACTTTTTTAACCTTGCCTTCGATAATGACCTGACGGCTTAAAACCGGCCAATAAAATAACAGACTTGCCTTGGGATTTTCCGCAAGATTCCGTCCTTTTTTACTGTCATAGTTGGTAAAAAAAACAAAACCGTCCGGTGAATAGTCTTTCAACAAAACCGTCCGGCAGCTAGGCATCCCGTTTTTAGATGCTGTAGCCAGTGTCATCGCGTTGGGCTCAAAGTCGGATTTCGCAATGGCGGCCTGAAGCCATTTTTCGAACAAGGACCATGGCTGGGCGGGTGCGTCCTTCTCATAAAGTCCTTTATAATTCAGGGCCCGTCTTAAATTCTGAATAGTAGTTTTTACTTTATCGTTTTTCATATCGGTTTATAGGGATTCTCCACGGCATAAAAACCGCTGCTTTGTCCGTTGTATTTTGATCCTTATTCTATCACAGGAATAAAAATAAGCGAGGAGTTGATGGGGCATTTTAAAGGGCGGGTTTCAGCGAAGGATATTAAAAAAATCCGGAACGCCGCCCTACACGACATCCCGGATTTTTGTAGTTTTAAAGCAATCCTGACAAATTCAAAAGCTCAATGACCGATACAAGAATAAATCCGTTTTCGGTCCAGGAATTCAGCATTTTGACGCGTGGGGACGTTTCCCCATTAAACTTCCCGGTTACCAGATCAAGGCATTTTCCATCTTCAAATCGGAGATTACGGCCGTCCAAACGGCTTTTTTCAACGGTTTCCCCAACAGCATTCAAGGAATTACAATCCACCACAAAACAATGACCGAACGTTTCACGGAATACTGCCAGCTTATGTCCTAAAGCATTGACAATAAAGCTCTTCTGAAGCGGAACATCTCTGATCGGACCAAGATTAACAAAATTCAGCTCTTTCATCCGCGTTTTCCTTTCTTCCCTTACCCTCTAGGGTAGGGAACTAGATTTTTGAAGCTCTCTAAAAAAAAATCCAATTCTTTTTATAAAAGAATTGGACAACTTTGTCTTTGATATATACGACACCTGTGCCGTAATTATTAAGATACTCCTTTATTCCTGTTTTGTCAAGGGGGGCCCATAAAAAATCTTTTTGCGGTCCCTCCCGGAAATACCCCCTCATTCCCTGAAAAAATACAGGATCGCGGTCAGCCCTATCCCTACTAAATACAACGCCAGCGTCCCACGCAGAAAATACGGATAGACCATTAAGGCAATTCCAATCATCATCGGCTTATACTCGGTATTCTTTTTGCCGTAGATAAACGCCACAAATCCGATACCGCTGAATATGAACCCCCCTATTAATCCCCACAAAGAAAAACCAAACAGATTGCCGGACGAACCCTCACTACCGGAATATGCCAGGGACGCATCATTGATAATCTGCTTCATATCCTGACAATATCCGGTATGGGTAATACCGATCAATACCAACGCAATTAAAAAAAATTTGAAAATTTCAAGATTCTGTTTTTTCATGTGTTAACAGTAACCTCCGTTTTCACCGAATTGGCGATAAAACATTGCTGATGCGCTTTTTCATGTAATAATTTAATCGCTTCCTGATCAGGAACTTCATTGCCACTGAATTTAACAACAGGATTTAATTCAACCCGCTTCACAACCATTTTACCTTCCGCGTTCTTTTCCAAATAACCAACCGCTTGATCATCATACTGATCAATGATTATTTTTTTATAGGCCGCGACCGCGAGAAACGTCAGCATATGACAGCTGGATAGGGCACCGACAAAAGCCTCTTCCGGGTCAACATACGCCGCATTCCCTTTAAATGAAGGGGCCGCGGAGGCATTGATCTTTATTCCTCCTTCAAATTCGACTTCATGATCACGGCTGTATGTCTCATAATTAAAATCTTCGGATGTCCGCTTCCAGCGCACGATTACTTTATGTTCCGACATAATTCCTCCTGAATTTTATAAATTATCCGGGGATCATCAGTTCCCGTTAACCTTTTCCAGTGCTTTTTCAATCCGCTGGTCCGGCACAATCCACATAATGGCCACAAGAGCGTAAAGCGCGCAGGCCACCAACGGATGGCAGAACGACAGAACAATAGCCATCATATAAATAATGATAGAAATTTTTCCTTTAACATCGTTACCGATAGCTTTAGCCAAAAGTGAATCGGAGCCATGACGTTTTAATAAAAATTTAACTAAAAAACGATAACTGATGCCTGCGCATAAAAGATCCACCCCGTACAAAATTACCGGAATCCGCGCAAAATTATTCTCCCCCATCCATCCGGTCACAAAAGGGATCAAGGAAAGCCAGAACAACAAAACCATATTCGCCCAAAGAACGCGCCCATCCACCTTATGCACGGCTTTCAAAAGATGGTGATG
>JAGQKQ010000226.1 GCA_020430005.1 Candidatus Omnitrophota bacterium | reverse complement strand
TTCAAAACGATAGCGGACGTCTGGTAATTAAAGATGCGGAAAAAGGATGGTTTGTCCGGGTTAATCATATTCATCGTTATGGTGTTGACCGCCTTCTTGAGGGGTTATGTACAAATCCGCCGGAGCCGTTGGTATTTTTAAATCTAGATTCGGTGGCTAAAGCAACCTGTTTAATTTGGGAACATATTGAAGATGAACCGGGTGTCCCATGTCCAAATCCACGAGTAATTATTCCGCGTAAAACGATACCGGGTATCATTAATGAACCAGTCGAAGTGGATGTTCGTAGTTTCGGTGTGAGAACGCCGCCTTGTACGAAAGAGAATCCAACCTATGGAATTTTAGGAATTCTTCATATTCTTCCGCCGGCGATGGCCTGGTTGTGGCGTTTGGTGGCTCCGCGTGGATACGCGAATCCAAGTATTACAGATACAGCCGGGATGAGCAGTGAAGGGGTCGGGTCTTATTGGCCGTTTGCGACCGGACGACGTGTGGACCAAGCGAATCTTCTTCTCGATCAAATCCTTGAAACTCCGAGGACGCGCTATACATTGTCTCCTAATCAATATATCGGAGCGTGGAAAGTTGGTTTCATGCCGCAATGGATTGCGCGAGAGTATATGTCTCGTCGGGGAAGCGCGAAGTTTAAGTCGCATCAAATTGATGCCGCGCGTTGTCCTTTACTGGGATATGCTATTCACTCCATGCAGATTGAAGGATTTTTCCTTAATATGGAATTCCTGCAAGTTGAAAATCAGGAAGAAGTTGGTATAGAAGCCTATGATAAGGGAGCCAAGATGCTTGCCGATTTCTTCAAACAGGAATTGCAGTTTTATATTAAAGAGAAAGATCTAGATCCTCTTGGAAAGAAAATCATTGAATGCTGCATGCGTGACGGCACATTGGACGACTACGAAAAGCTTATTGAAGTCTAAATAAGTTTTAATAAAGGTATTTTTTAAAATGATGCGTAATATCCGTAACAATAAATTTCTTTTATCCCTTTTATGCTTTGCCCTGCTGGGATTTGCTGTTCTTTCTATCGGGGGAAACTATTTTCATAGCGCGGTTCACCATCATGACCATGGAACCGACCAGGCATGTCCGCTGTATCAGTTTCTTGTCCAGGCGTTTATTGTCGCGGTTCTTGTTTTAGCCGCAGCACGCCTGGAACGGCAAGTCTCTTTTATCAATACTTATCAGTTTTTCTTTCACAAGACAATACGCTTTATTTTTTATTTGCGTGGCCCACCGTCTTTCATTTAAAACTCTACCAGTATTTTAATTATTTTTTATTAATTATCTTTAACGCCCGAAGTGTTTTTAAGGGCTGTCTATATATGGAGGTTTTGAATGAAAAAGTTTATATTCAGTATTCTTTGTGTGGTGTTGCTGTGTCCGCGCGCGTACGCTGATGAGTTGACAGAGCTCAAAACGATGTTTCAGAAAATGCAGGTTGAAATGAACGCGATGGCGCAGCGGATTGAGCAGCTGGAACAAGAAAAGCAGCGGCAAAGTGCTCAAAAACAGCATGAAATTGATTATCTTCAAGATCGTGTTGATCAGTTAGAACGTGCGGATAAGGGTACAGGAAAGAGTTTATTATCAACGCTTAATCCTGAAGTCAGTATTATCGGGGATGTTGTTTATAAAACAACGGATGAAGATGAGGGAGAAGGCGATAATGACTTTAATGCCAGAGAAATGGAATTGGCGTTTTCCGCGAATGTGGATACCTATGCGCGTGGTGATGTTGTTGTGGCGATTGAGAATGAAGATGGGAATACAGAAGTTGCCCTTGAGGAAGGGTATTTAACTTTGCTGGAAACGCCGCTTGATGGGTTACAGGCCAAGGTTGGTAAATTCCGTCCTTTCTTTGGTAAAGCGAACAGAATGCATTTGCACCAGCTTCCATGGGTGGATTATCCATTAGCTGTGCAAAATTTTCTAGGAGAAGAAGGTGTTAGTGAAGCGGGGGTAAGTCTAAGTTATCTCATTCCCAATCCCGCGGATATTTTTTCAGAATTAACGTTCGAGGCCATTAACAATGGGTCTACGGTTCTTGGTGGTGGAGAGGAAAATGAAACGGTTTATCTAGGCCATCTAAAGAATTTTTTCGAGGTTACACCCGATACTTCATTGGAGTTAGGAATTTCTCATGCTTTCGGTAAGAATGATGTGGGAGACGGTGCCGATACGTTTCTGACGGGCGTTGATGTAACATTGAATACGCGTTTGTTTGATAACCGCCGGACAACATCCCATACCGAGGTTTTGTTGAACAAGCGAGAACAGGTTACGGAGAATGATGTTGATTCGTGGGGTATGTTTACATCGTTGGAGCAGCAATTAACTGACCGTTGGTGGGCTTTTGGCCGGTATGATTTTAGCCAAATGCCAACGGCCTCGGAAGTCGATACGCATGCTTATTCTGTCGGATTAACATTCGCGCAGAGTGAGTATGTTTTCTGGCGGGCCATGTATACACACACGGATAATGAAACGTCAGAGGATGTGAACACTGTCTGGTTGCAGATGGACTTTTCCATCGGGCCGCATAAACCACATGCATACCGATAGGAGTGATTTATGAAAAAATTAAACCTTTTCTTAATTTTATGTGTTGTGTTCGGGGCGGCTTTGCCGGCCCGGGCGGCAACAGTTAATGTTGTTACGACCACCGAAGATCTTAAGTCCATCACAGAGCATATTGGAAAGGATAAGGTCAAGGTGACAAGTTTGGGGCGGGGATCTCAAAATTATCATTTTTTGGCGGCCAAGCCGTCTTTTATGATCAAAGCCAGAAACGCGGATTTGTTTATCCGTAATGGACTGGATTTGGAGATTGGTTATGAATCTTTAATTTTGGAAGGAGCCCGTAACCGTAATATTCAATCCGGACAAAAAGGTTATTTAGATGCTTCTAACGGGATAATTCCTCTGGATGTTCCTGAAAAGTTGGACCGTTCCATGGGAGATATCCATGCCGGGGGAAATCCACATTACTGGATTGATCCTTTAAACGCGAAAATTATAGCTCATAATATTGCCGACCGTTTATCGGATTTAAATCCGGAAGACAAAATATTCTTTCAGAAAAATCTAGAAGATTTTAACCGTCGGATAGATGAAAAAATGAAAGAGTGGGCTGAGGCGCTTGCGCCTTATAAAGGAGAAAAGATTATGTCTTACCATCAAAGCTGGACATATTTTGCTCACCGCTTTGATTTTGACATTATTGGTGAACTAGAGCCCAAACCCGGGGTGCCGCCGTCCGGCGCGTATCTGAAAAAGGTTATTGATGAGGTTAAAGAGCATAATGTTAAGGTGATACTTAATGAGAACATCTATAAAGTTGATGCCGCCCAATACGTGGCCGGGGAAACAGGCGCTAGCGTTGTGGTGGCCCCAATTTCAGTTGGGGGAACAAAAAGG
>JAGQKQ010000225.1 GCA_020430005.1 Candidatus Omnitrophota bacterium | reverse complement strand
AAGCATTATGATTTTGAAACCGGGGATATCACAATCACTAATGAAATTATGAAGCAGGGAAAAACGATTGGGTACTTTGATAAAATCAAAGTTGTTACCGAGGAAGAGCGTTCCTTTAAAGCCTTCCGCGCGCAGAGAACCCGTTGGGAAAGATCTTTTCTGAAAATGCTTTTAAAGGACTGGGATTTTTATCAATCAGAAATTAAGGCCGGAACATCATTAGGAGCTATTATAACCGGAAGCCTTTTTTTAAGGTTTACCTACGCGGCGGCTCCGCTTTATATGGCATCACAAATTTATCAAGGACAGTTTGGTGTTGGAGATCTTCTGGCTCCCATCGCTTTTTGGGGATTGGTAAATGGCGGACTGGCTTCAATGGACAAAGGCGTACGTTCTGAAGGGTATGGAAAGAGAATCTGGGGATGGGGAATATACAATGCGCTGGTCTTTAGTTCTCAAACGATTTTTGCGATTTACAAGGGCGCTTATCAAGTAGCCAATTCCAACTTGCAGGAGATTCTCAATCAGCGAAAAACCGGATCTAAAGATAATGCACAGCTTATTGATACGCGTGCAGTATCCAATAATGAACAGAGAGTTGGAGGGATCAATTTAAATCCGGAGATGCTTGACCTTCAATTGGAAGGTGATTTTGCCGGAATACAATTTGACGCCCAGAAATTGAAGTCGATGTCCGTTACAGGCTTTCGTCCATTTGTCGCACAACTTATTCCTATTGATGATCTTTCCAAAGTGCTTGACGCCAAAGTTTCTGTCAGTTACGCTATCCATTAATGATAATTATTTCTTCGGACACGTTACACGTCCCCTTATAGAGGAGAACTGCTATGAGCAAAAAGATTATTTTTAGTGAAGCCGCACCGAAGCCGGTTGGTCCATACAATCAGGCGGTCAGTGCCGGGGGCTTTGTTTTTCTGGCCGGACAGATTCCACTTGATCCATCATCGGGAAAAATGGTCGATGGGGATGTCGTTGCCCAAACCGAACGGGTTTTTGAAAATATTAAGGCTGTTCTGGCCGAGGCCGGCCTAACCTTGGATAATGTGGTTAAAACGACGGTTTTTATGCAGGACCTTGCGGAATTCGCCAAGATGAACGAGGTTTACGCCCGCTATTTTAAAGAACAAACCGCGCCCGCGCGTTCAACAGTACAAGTGGCGGGATTACCGTTGGGGGCGAAGGTTGAAGTCGAAGTTGTCGCTGTGGAGGGCCGTTAACCGTTATGGCATTAACCAAACAAACCGTAAAAAAAATGAAAAAGATTATCAGCTTTGGCTTTAAACCGGGAGACCGTATCGCCGGGAAATATGAGATCATTTCCATGCTGGGTTCCGGCTGGGAAGGCGAGGTTTATAAAATCAAAGAACGCAGTACCGGTATTGAACGGGCCGCGAAAATCTTTTTCCCGCACCGCAATATTAAAAACAAGGCGGCCTTATTTTACGCCCAGAAACTGCACAGGCTTCGTCAATGTCAAATGTTGATCCATTATCATACCGAGGAGACGGTTTATATTGACGGTACTCCGGTTATCGTTTTGATTTCCGAATACGTGGAAGGTGAGTTATTGTCGGTTTTCTTAAAATCCTTTCCGGGAAAAAAGCTTAAACCCTATCAGGCCCTGCACCTGCTACATTCTTTGGCCAAGGGGATTGAAGAAATTCATCTTCTCAATGAATACCACGGTGATTTACACACCGATAATGTGATTGTGAACCGTTTTGGTTTACGCTTCGAATTAAAACTCCTGGATATGTTTCACTGGGGAAGATCGACCAAGGCCAACCGTCAGGATGATTTGTGTAATCTGATTCGCATTTTTTATGACACGCTCGGTGGAGCCAAGTACTATGCCCGGCAGCCTGCGGAAATCAAGAATATTTGTTGCGGCCTTAAAAGTTCATTAATTACAGAGAAGTTTCGCACTGTTTCGCAATTGCGTGAGCGTGTAGAAAATATGGTGTGGGAGAGCCGGGATATTTAAAATGTTATGCAAAAGATTACTCAGAAATCCTTCCGCCGTTATGGCCGTCTGATTCATTATCCTGCAAAGAAAACAAAAGGAACCGTACGCAATCTGTGGCGGATTGTGCACACAGAGAAGGCCAACGTTGGCTGGCGTATTGCGTATCTGGTGCTGCGGGATAAATCGATCGGCCGGATGGAATGCCATCCTTATTCCGATGAAACATTTGAGCCGGTCAAGGGCAAGGCATTATTATTTGTCTCCAAAACAAAAGATCTGAATGATGTGGAATGTTTTCTGCTGGATCAACCGGTTATTCTGTTTAAAGGAATATGGCACGGCTTGATGACGCTTGGCACCGAGACGGAGATAAAAATTATGGAAAATAGCAAAGTGACCTGCCGCTACTGGCCGTTTGGTTTTCGTGTTCGTTCACTGAAAGATTTGGATAAAAAGAGGGAAGGTGAGTGTTAATAAAAAGTGCCTGGTTCTTAGTCTTTTTCTGAGCACTAAGAACCAGGCACTAGGAACTAAATCTTACATTGCAAGAATGTCGTAAGAACGGATTGTTTTTCTTCCGTTAGCTTTACATTTCTTTTGTGCTTGGTCAACTAACCAGTATACATATTCGTTTAGCGCGTCTAAAGCGTCTGAAGACACGTTGAAAGTCTCTTTTCCACTTCCTTTTAGCGCTTCTTTGGTTTTTGAGCCGACCAATAGCATTTCTTTTCCTTTACCTTTAGCCATAGCAACCTTCCTTTGTTAATATTGTTAAAATGGTTAATAGAATTAATTCTATGACAAGTTCCTGTTTCGTCAAGGACTTTCCTAAAAAAACTTATTTTTAGAGAGGGGCTGTGCTATAATTTCCCTCATGAACAGCCGCATTTTGATTGTGGACGCCCAAAAGGAACAGGCGCAGTTGTTAAAAGACATTCTGGAAGCGGCGGATTTCGGTTATCAGTGCCGTTTGGCCGGTTCATTGGAGCAGGTGAAAGAACGCTTGAAGACGAAAGACGTCGATGTCATGCTGGTTGATCATGCTCTGCCCGAAGAACGGCTTTATGAGAAACTGCAACGTTTAAAATTAAAGTACAGAGCCGTTCGGATGATTATGCTGGCCGATGAAATCAGCCCTGAAGAGGCCGTCAAAGCACGGGATCATTTTATGGAGGGATTTTGTTCCAAAAGTGAAGATTATCCCGCACTCATTAATACGATTGAACAAGTGATTGAATAATACCAATGACAGATGAAGTTTCCATTAAGCCGGGTGTATACGAACATTATAAGGGGAGGTGTTATGAAGTGGTGGGGCTTGCCCGTCATAGTGAAACTCTGGAGCCGTTAGTGGTGTACAAAGCCCTGTATGAGACGGAATTCGGCCTAGATTCTTTATGGGTTCGTCCGTTGATAATGTTTACCGAAGAGGTCGAAATTGAGGGGCGAAAGGTCCCGCGATTCCGCTATCTGGGTAGGATAT
>JAGQKQ010000224.1 GCA_020430005.1 Candidatus Omnitrophota bacterium | reverse complement strand
ACGGATTCCACCAATACATATTGACATTTGCTTCTTGTAATCGTTGAACAACGTTTTTTGGAGACGATGTTGAAATAATCGCTTTTGTAAGACGCCCTTTTTCATTAACAAGTTCAATATTTTTTTCGTTATGTTCAATACTATTCTTTCGAAAGTCCACATCTAAATCCTGACGTGTAAAATAATCATCATGCCTTGTATGCTCTTCGAAATTATGGTCTCCAAACCAGCGGACAATCCTGGTTTTATGCGGATCAAGCGTCAGAACATAATCAGGAGAAAGCCCTGCCTTTAAACAGGCAATAAACGCGCCGTCTACTGCAATAACCGTACCTTTATAACCGGCATCCAAAATCCTCTGAATACTCTTTTGTCTTTTAACACTGGGGCCGGCACTGATAATAATCCCCGACTTCGCCTTTTCTCCCTGCGGAAGAGGAACATCCTTAACGGTTTGTTTCATGAAGGACAAATTCGTTTGAGCATGTTCAATCAAATCCTTGGCGTGTCTCTTCAACCCAATTTCGGAAATTTGATTAATAAGCGTATCAAAGCTTTGTGTCGCTGATAACTTCAACTATTGATCCCCTTCCCACACCAACTTATCTCGTTCCATGAAAACCATACTTCCCCCTAAAGAGGAAAAAACTTTCTTTTCGTATTCTTCCTGAAAGGAAGCTTTCTTATTCTCCTCAGCTTTCACTTCCTTTTTAAGTTTAAAGTTGGCTTTAAGTATTTCGTCTCCCATATTTTTGCTCCTTTTTGATTGTTAACTTATTATATTATAGCGACTTCCGTTTAGAAATCTATCAATTTCAAGAGAACTCCCAATTTCCGATAAGAGAATTATATCTATTAGAAAATAAATAAGATATAAACTTATTCGGCATAAAGTTATACATCATAAAAACTTTTTTTAATTAGCCCCTCCCCCATCTTAATACTGGCCAACTTTTGCTTAATCCGAAAACTCGTTTTTCCATCTCCATATCGATCATAGGGATTTTTTTTATTACTTTTAATCTTCTTTCTAAAAGAATCTGATAAAGCCACTTTTATACCTTTTTTGATTGCCGCCAAAGAACTATTAACATGAATCACATTAGCCCCAACGACACGGTTTTTTTGGCGATCTCCAATATTGACAACCGGCAATTGGAACGAAGCCGCCTCAATAATACCACTGGATGAATTTCCTACCATTGCCGAACAGCATTTTAAACAACTGTAATACCGCTGCTGCCCCAAACTATCAAACAATCTATATCTTTCAGAGTCTTTCTTACAAAACTTACCAATAATATTGTTAATAAGACTTCCTTGGGGATCAGCATTCGCTTTTGTAAAAACAGCATTTAACCCTGAATCAGAAACGGCCTTTAATATATTTAAAATCTGTTTTTTGGGACTTTCTTTTTCCAAAGTCACCGGATGATATGTCACCATTAAAAAAGGCTCCTTGAGATTAAATCCCAAGCTTTTCGACAAAGCCATACAATCCAAAAGCTTTGTTTTATACATATGATCCAATCCCGGGGCTCCATAGTAAAAAACGGTTTTCGGATTTTCTCCCAATTGGACAACACGCCTCCGATACTCTTCCGTTGATACAAAATGTAATGAAGACAGTTTGGTAATGGAATGTCGAATCCCTTCATCAATCAATCCCTGCGTAATTTCTCCTCCATGAATATGCGCGATAGGAATTTTGGCAATATAGGCGGCAATGGCTCCCGGCAACATTTCATATCGATCCCCCAAAATAACAACCATATCCGGCTTTATTCTTTTCAAAACGTCCGCAAACTTAGAACACCCCAAACCGATGGTTTTTGTTATACCAGCATCAGAATCTTCAAATTTTAAAAGTGGAACTTTCGCGTCGATTTTAAACCCGTCACGTCCAATAGTTTTATATGTCTGACCAAAGCGTTTATCTAAATGCATGCCGGTAACAATTAACTGAAGAAGCAATCTTTTATCTTTTTTGATTTCTTTCATCAACCAATACAAAAGTCCGTATTCTGCTCTGGAACCTGTAAAGACACATATTTTTCGTTTCACAAAAATTGTCCCCATTGAAGAACATCATCTTTTTTAATATTCATCCGCGCTCTCTTCTTTAAAAGGCGTTCTAAGTCTTTCGGGGGGATCCCGTTTCCAGGACGCTTTGCCACAACCTGCTCTCTTTTGATTTTTGCATTCTTTAGAATGTCATCAGCCGCGACCAAACTTTTGCGCACAACATCAATATTTTTTTTCTCACACAAAGCCGGTTTTTTGATCCCGTTGCCCAGCGCTTTTTCAACATTACGAATACTTTTTACCAGGTTAGCAAACTCATCGGGATCCAGAGACGCTTTATGATCCGGGCCTTTCATGTTTTTATCAAGCGTTAGATGTTTTTCGATAATGCCAGCGCCTAAGGCAACAGCAGCAATCGCAATTTCAATGTCCAACGTGTGGTCTGAATAACCAACAGGAACTTTAAAAGCCTTCTGCATTGTATCCATCGCCTTTAAATTGACCTCTTCTACCGGCGCCGGATACTCCGTAACACAATGAAGCAGCGCAACATCCTCATTCCCTGCTTTATACAATACATTGAGCGCCTGTTTCACTTCTTTTAAGGTTGCCATGCCCGTTGACAAAATAATTGTTTTTCCCGCCAAAGCGATCTTTTCTAAAAAAGGAAAATTGGTAATCTCTCCTGAAGCCACCTTAATCATTTTAACTTTCAACTTAACTAATAACTCTAAACTTTGTTCATCAAACGGAGATGATAAAAACATGATCTTCTTTTTCTGACAATAACGAAGAAGTTCTTTATGGGCCTTTTCATCCAGCTCCAATTTTTTCAACATCTCCTGCTGACTTTCCTTCATAGAAGTTGACTTTAACTGGTATTTTGACTTCGGCGCCTTTCGGCTTGTTAAATTGTCGGCTTTAAATGTCTGAAACTTTACGGCGTCGGCACCCGCCTTTTTAGCCTGGTCAATCAACGCCTTGGCCAGTTTTATATCTCCGTTATGATTGACGCCGGCCTCGGCAATAATAAAAACTTTTTTCTTAAAGGTGCTCTTCTTCATAATTTCTTCTTACGTGCGGGCACTCCAATATAAGTGCCGGGCTCAAGACAATCTTTAACAACGGCCGATCCCGCCGCGATTAAACATTCATCCGTAATACAGCGATTCTGTAAAACCGCGCTGCCAACGCCAATTAAACAATTTTTTCCCACTTTAATATTACCGCTGAGCGTTACTCCCGGCGCTATATGCGTAAAGTCACCAATTTCACAATCATGCTCCACTGTACTATTCGAATTAATAATCGCACATTGTCCGATACGCGCTCCCGTGTTAATAACAACATTATCAAAAATGATAGTTCCCTCTTTAATTTTAACATCTTCATTGACGACGGCCGTTGGAGAAATAATAACAGGACATTCAAACCCTAAAGAATCAAGCCGCTTTTTAATATCCATCCGAT
>JAGQKQ010000223.1 GCA_020430005.1 Candidatus Omnitrophota bacterium | reverse complement strand
TCCGCCTTATCTCCCCCCAAACTCTCTTTGATAGAATTAAACATATCGCATCCGGTTACTGACAAAACAAGAACCATAAGCACCGGGAAAATAACGTCTTTACTATAACTTCGCATAGAAAACCCCTCTCTAAAAAAATAAAATAAAGAATACACCAAAGGCATTTCTTATATTTTATTGCTATTTATATATAAGTATAGCTTTGCGCCAAAGACAACTCAAGATGTTTTAAGAATATTTTTGATATGTTTGTGAAAATTTTTGGCTTCAAATTTCAACGGACTTAAGAACATTTCCGAACGGAAAAATTTATTATAAAAGCTCCTTAACGGCCTCTTTTTCCGATAACAACTCTTTGTGTGTGACATCCACTTTTCCCTGTCCAAAATCATTGTGCTTAATATTCTGGACAATCTCCCAGTCCTTGCCGTTAGATCTTATCGGATAGCCAAAAATCAACCCTTTCTCGACACCATAACTTCCATCGGAACAAACGGCGACAGAAAAGAACTCACCATCCGGCGTCGGATTCGTTAAATTTCGAACCGTGTCGACAACAGCATTAGCCGCCGATGCCGCCGAGGACGCGCCCCGCGCTTGAATAATAGCCGCTCCCCGCTTTTGTACTGTTTCAATAAACGCGCCTTCCAGCCAGGCTTTATCTGTGATAACCTCGGGAACCGGTTTTCCCCCGATCGTCGCATTATAAAAGTCGGGATATTGTGTGGCCGAGTGATTTCCCCAAATGGCGACATTTTTGACCTCAGTCACATCAACCCCAGCCTTTTGTGCAAGCTGCGTCAACGCACGGTTTTGGTCCAGCATCGTAAGGGCAAAAAAGTTTTTGGACGGAACATTTTTACACACCTCTTTTGCAATAAGGGCATTCGTGTTGCAGGGATTACCAACAACCAGAACTTTACAATCCGGCTTGGCATTATCTGAGATGGCCTTGCCCTGGATAGTAAAAATGCCGCCATTAATTTTTAAAAGATCTCCCCGCTCCATACCGGCCTTTCGAGGAACACTTCCGACCAGAAGAGTCCAGTCTGCATCCTTGAATGCTTCATTCGGATCGGAAGAAATGCTGACCTTTTTTAATAAAGGAAATGCGCAATCGTCCAACTCCATAACCACGCCTTTAAGCGCATTAATGGCCTGTTCCAATTCCAATAAACTAAGATGAACGTTAGTATTTGGTCCGAACATTTGTCCGGACGCTATACGAAAAAGTAATGCATACCCGATTTGTCCGGCGGCACCCGTGACCGCAACCTTTATTGTTTGATTTGACATAACAACATCCTTTCTAAATCTGAATTTATATTATTTGAACGATGGTAAAATTTTTCGTTTTTGCTGAATGACGTCTTTTTTTATTTCTGCAAAAACAACGCCTTCTCTTTTTTCTGAGGCCCTGGCCAGAATTTCTCCCCAGGGATTGATGATCATACTGTTTCCATAATTAAGCATTCCTTTTCCGTCGACTCCACATTGATTTGGGGCCAGAACATAAGACAAATTCTCAACAGCACGACTGCGCAGTAAAATTTCCCAATGGGCCTTTCCCGTTTTATGCGTAAATGCCGACGGAATACATAAAACATCGACTCCCTTTTTGGAATATCGACGATAAAACTCCGGAAAACGAAGATCATAACAAATCGACAGTCCGACACGAAAATCTTTGACCTTAACGACAACACCCTGTTTTCCAGCCAGAAAACGTTGCGACTCCCTAACGACCCTGCGCCCAATTACGGCGTCAAATAAATGATTCTTCCTATAACGGGCCTGAATGCGCCCCTTAGGATTAAGCAAGACGGCTGTATTATAAACCTTTTTGGCCCCCCGAACACGTTCATAAACACTACCGCATAAAATGTAAACACCATATTCGGCCGCCAGCTTCATAAAGATACGTATCGTCGGGCCGGGAATTATTTCGGCGACTCCGGAACCAGATGGCCCCTGATAAACAAACAATTCCGGCAGGAGAATAAACTCCGCCTTTTTTTGTGCGGCCTTGCGCACAAAAGCGACCGCCTTTTTTATATTTTCTTCTTTTTGTGTTCCAGCTCTTAATTGAACAAGTGCGACTTTCACGAATTATAATATTTCCTTTATTTTATCGGCGGGCCGGGCCACAATAGCCTTGGCACCCCGCTCGACAATCGGACGCTGAATAAGCTCCGGATACTTGGCCATCAACTCAATAATATGGTCTTCCGTAAAATTGTTATCGGCAATCCCAAGTTCTTTATAAACAGGCTCTTTCGTCCGTATAAGATCCCTGGCGGACATACGCAGTTTAAAAAGAAGGTCCTTAAGTTTTTCTTTAGATATCGGATCAAAAAAATAATTTACGGAGTCAAAATCCACATTTCGCTTTTTTAAAATAGCGTGAACTTGCCGGCATGTCGTACAGGTTGGTTTTTGATAGATTGTAATTTTTGTCATAGCCGCCGACTACGTTTTTTTCGTCATAAACTTTTTGAGAGGCTCACCGTACTCATCATGACATTTTTTATAAAATGGTTCCTGTCTTAGACGATTCCGCCATGCGACAATGTTTTTATATGCGCTCAGATCAACTTCCGCAACTTCACACGGATCTAAAATAGAAATCAGCGAAATGTCTGCCAGCGTCAGGCCGTCTTCGGCCAGAAAGTCCCGCCCCTCAAGCCTATCGTCAACGACGGGAAGAAATTTTTCCAAAAAGGCCAGGCCATCGCGCAAGGATTGCTCGTCAATCTTCCGGCCAATTCTTTTCGCAAAGATACGGTTAAAAACAACTCTGTTCATCGCACCGTTAATATGAATCACAGCAAAGTCCGTCCACTGATCCACCAAAGCTCGCTGTTTCAGGTCTTTTGGGTATAAAGAAGAGTTTTGTTTATCTGCCAGATAGCGGCAAATGGCCCCGCTTTCAAAAAGAATAAAACCATTGTCATCCAGGACGGGAATTTTTCCATTTGGATTCATCTGTAAAAACTCCGGCGTTCTATTTTCCTGATCGCGGATGCTGACGCGAACATACTCATATGGAATATCCAAGGCATTAACCATCATGCGGACTTTATTGGCTGGTGTCGATAAATCGGCGCCGTAAATTTTCAGCATATTTTCTCCTTTGTCTGAAAATGATCATCCTATTCTAAATCCGATTATTTAAAATTGCAAACGTGTTTCTTAAACAAACGGAATCTGGTGCGGAAAATGTCCTTCCCTGAAAAAATGGACAAGGGCCTCAACACTTTGCTCAGCCTTACGCTTAAGGCTTTCGCGGGTATTAAAGGCGTTGTGCGGTGTAAAAAGAACGTTGTCCTGCGTTTTTAAACGCTCAACGATGGCTGCATTTTTATCGCCCCGTCCCGCTCCCTTTCTTAAATAGGCGGCCAGCTTTCCTTCGTCTTCATAAACGTCCATTGCAACCCCGGCTAAAATATTTTCTTTGAGAAGACGGTCAATATCCGTCATGGGGGAAATTTCTCC
>JAGQKQ010000222.1 GCA_020430005.1 Candidatus Omnitrophota bacterium | reverse complement strand
TAGTTTGGGGCCGTTACGTCCGTTGATGGAGGATAAGACCATTACGGAAATTATGATTAACGGCGCCGACAAGATTTATGTTCAGCGGCATGGGAAGATTGTTTTATCCGATGTGACCTTCGAGAGCAACAAAGAGTTATTGCATACGATCCAGAAAATTCTTTCGGCGTCAGGGTCGAATCATCGGGTGGATGAATCGTCCCCTTATGTGGATTTTTCTTTACCAGACGGATCGCGAGTTAATGTGATTATTCCGCCATGTTCGGTCAGCGGTCCGGTTATGACAATCAGAAAGTTTAAGGATGATATCGGCACTGTCGATGATCTTTTAACATTGAATATGCTGGATAAAAATATCGCGACATTGTTAATTGCCGCGATGAAGGCCAAATTCAATGTTATTTTCTGTGGGTCGACGGGAGCGGGAAAAACGACAATGTTAAACGTTTTCTCCCGGCATATTCCCGAGCACGAACGGATTATTACTATTGAAGACACGCCGGAGTTGAATCTGTTGCAGGACCATGTGGTTTCTTTATCGTCCAAGCCGCCGAATATTGAAGGAAAAGGGGCGATCAGTATGGCCGAATTATTTGTGAACTCTCTGCGCATGCGTCCCGACCGGATTATTATCGGGGAAATTCGCGGGCCGGAGTTGCTCGATCTTATTCAGTCCATCAGTTCCGGGCACAGTGGTTCTTTGGCTATCGTCCACGCGGAATCGCCGGAAGATTGTTTTAACCGGATGGTTACAATGATGTTAATGACTGGCATCCGTTTAAGTACGGAAGAAATCAAAAAACAAGTCGCTAAAGCGATTGACATTGTGGTTCACATTGAGTTATTTATGGATGGAAAACGTCGTGTAACGGCGGTGACGGATCTTGTTTATAATGAGGACACGGATAAAACGAAGCTGCATAATATTTTTACTTTTAAACATTCGGGAATGACGGAAGACGGAGAACTAATTGGGGAATGGACAATGGACAAAACACCGCCGTCATTTATGGATAAGTTTGCCAAGCGCAGAGTAACATTGCCGGAAGGATTTTTTAACGGATAAGTGGTCTGTTTTCTGTGGTCTGTGATCTGTTACAGAATACGGAGCACGGTTCACAGAGCACACTAAAGGATTTTATTTATGAAGTGGTCGAATTATTTTATCCCAACATTGAAAGAAGAGCCGATCGGAACGGAAGCGGTTTCGCATAAATTATTATTGAGGGCCGGTCTGGCACATATGTTAACGTCGGGAGTGTACTCCTATTTACCGTTGGGATTAAGGGTTCTTTCGAATATTGAGAACGTTATCCGTGAAGAGATGAATAAGGCCGGGGCTAATGAACTGTTATTGCCGTCATTGCATCCGATGGAATTGTGGAAACGGACAGGACGCGACGAAACATTAAAAGATGTCATGTATTCGTTTGAGGACGGACGGAAACGTTCCATGTGTTTAGGTCCAACGCATGAAGAGATTATAACAGATTTGGTCAGCAACTTTGTGCAATCGTACCGTCAACTGCCGGTTGTTTTGTACCAGATTCAGACAAAGTTCCGGGATGAGCTTCGTCCCCGGTTTGGTATTGTCCGCGCGTGCGAGTTTATTATGAAAGATGCCTACAGTTTTGACCGTGATCAGGCCGGTATGGAAAAGAATTATCAGAAAATGTACGAAGCCTATCAGAATATTTTTAAGCGGTTAGGTTTGGATGTTGTTATCACCGAAGCCGATTCCGGGGCGATGGGTGGCGATGTTTCCCACGAGTTTATGGTTCCGGCCAAAATCGGTGAAGACAAAATTATGGTCAATGGTAAAGAAGAAGTCGCCATTGAGCTCGGCCATATTTTTCAGCTAGGCACAAAATATTCTAAGGCCTTGGGGTGTGAGTTTCTGGATGAGAACGGTAAAAAGCATCCGATTATTATGGGATGTTACGGGATCGGAGTCAGCCGTGTTATTGCCGCGGTTATAGAAAAGCATAATGATGAAAAAGGTATTATTTGGCCGAAAGAAGTCGCTCCTTTTGATTTAGAAATTATCCCGTTATCCGGAGATGATGATGCCGAAATAACCGGGCTTGCCCAGCAGTTATATAAGGAGTTAACAGATAAAGGACTTAATGTTTTAGTGGATGACCGTAATGAAACCGCCGGACGGAAATTTAACGACGCGGATTTAATCGGTATTCCAGTCAGAGTTGTCCTGGGAAAAAAGAATTTAAAAGAAGGAAAAGTTGAAGTGAAACGGCGCGATGGAGCAGAAAGTATTTTGGTCGATAAAGGCAGCGCGGTGGAAGCCATTATTAAGCAGGTCGTGTAAGGAAGATGCAGGATCATTTAAAACAAGTTATTTATGAACTTGCGGTACCGCTTGCGGACGAACTGGGTCTTGAAATTTTTGATGTCATTATCCATCCGCGCAAAACATTGGTCAGTATCGAAGTTTTGGCCGACAAGCCTTCCGGTGGCATTACCATTGAACAATGTGTAACGGTGAATCGAAGGTTAAGTGAGCTTTTGGAGCAGGGCGATGTAATCAGTGGTCATTATACGGTGGAAGTGAATTCGCCGGGGCTGGACCGTCCGCTAAAGAACGAGAAAGATTTTCAGCGTGTTATCGGACGGGACGTCAGGTTTTATTTGTCGGAGAAGATTGAAGGAAAATTAGAACACATGGGGCGTATTATTAAAACGGAGCAAGGCACTGTTCATGTGAATATAAAAGGTGAAAGTATTGTTATCGCCTTAGACAAGATTAATAAAGCGATTCAAGAGATATAACAAGGAAGAAAGGGAAAGATAATGGAAAGTAATGAATTATTAGGCATTCTCGAACAGCTAGAGCGCGATAAGGGAATTAATAAGGAAGTTCTGATTGAGGCTGTAGAAGCCGCGGTCGCTTCGGCGGCCCGTAAACTATGGACGGTTGATAAAGAAGAAGATATTAGGGTTCATCTGGACCCCAAAACCGGAAAACTGACGGCTTATGCCGGCGAGGAAGAAATCCGTTCCAGCGAATTCGGTCGGATCGCCGCGCAGACAGCAAAACAGGTTGTGATCCAAAAAATCCGTGAAGCGGAAAAAGACGTGGTTTTCTCGGAATATCAGGATCGTGTTGGCGAGATTATTGGCGGTAGTGTTTACCGTTTTGAGCGGGGTAATATCATTATTGATTTAGGAAAAACAGAAGCCTATATTCCGCGTAAAGAACAATCACCAAAAGAAGAGTTTAGACAAGGTGACCGTGTTCGGGCGTATATTCTTGATGTTATGAGAGAAAACAAAGGCCCTCAGATTATTCTGTCC
Organism: Candidatus Omnitrophota bacterium; assembly: GCA_020430005.1. Lineage (GTDB taxonomy): Bacteria > Omnitrophota > Gorgyraeia > Zapsychrales > Zapsychraceae > JAGQKQ01. Next base: position 225 of record JAGQKQ010000222.1, on the reverse strand, counting down.
CGCGCGGATAAGAACTTTGTTAAACGTCTTTTTGAACTGGAAGTTCCTGAAATCTTTGAAGGGATTGTGGAAATCAAATCAATCGCGCGGGATGTTGGTGAACGGACCAAGATCGCCGTATATTCAAAAGATGAGAAAGTCGATTGTGTTGGCGCCTGTGTAGGGATGCGTGGTTCCCGTGTCAAAAATATTGTCCAGGAACTTCAGGGCGAAAAGATTGATATT
>JAGQKQ010000221.1 GCA_020430005.1 Candidatus Omnitrophota bacterium | reverse complement strand
CAGCACCGGTGGATCTGCGGATTGCGGTAATCCTCCGGAATAGTTTTGGCTGTAATATCTTTTATATCTTTGACCGGTAAATCTTCAAACCGCGGTTCAAACCGCTGATGGTTTGTAGAGAAAATGATAATCCCGTCCGGTGCGGTGATTTTCAAGACATTTTGTAAAAGCTCAGGATGATCACGGTTAATGTCAAAAGAAACATTACGCTGTTTGTCCTGGAAGAAAGACGGCGGGTCCACAAAAATGACATCAAACTGATGTCCCGCCCGGTAGGCTTTGGTCAGATACCGGTCCACATCCGACTGGACCATTTGATGCTGCCGGCCATCAAAACCATTGAGTTTTAAATTTCCTTTCGCCCATTTGAGATAGGTTTCAGAACGGTCCACCGTTACAGTAGAGCGCGCTCCACCGGCCGCCGCCGCGCAGGTAAACGCGCCGGTATACGCGTACAAATTAAGAAAGTCCTTTCCCTTAACCATATCGCGGACCATAACCCGCGTGTCGCGATGATCGGAAAACAGACCCGTATCCAGAAAGTCATCCAGATTCACCCAGAATAATAAATCACGCTCTTTGACTTTAAAACGAATCCCTTTTGAGCTCAACCGCTTGTACCTTGTCCCCACTTTGATATGCGTCTGCCGGCGTTTCACGTGCGTTTTTTCCGGCGGGACACCTAAGGCTTCGGCCGCAGCCTTAGCCACCATTGGCAGCCATTTCGGGCCGGTCTGCAGGCGGATATATTCGGCAACTACCAGATGACCGGCATACCAATCCACCACCGCGCGGACCTCCGGGATATCCCAGTCATACAACCGGAAACAGTCAATCTGTTGACGTTTAAACCGGCGGGACAAATGACGGAATCGTTTCTTAACGCGATTCGCCAATAGCTCCGCATGATGCTGTGTTTTTTCCGACGTCACAACATTCTTGACGACCGGCTTGTCCACCGTCTTCCGTTTTTTAAAAGTTTTGCGAGGTTTTGTTTTCATAATCTTTGATAAAAAAACTCCCCGCCGATATTGCCATTCAATATCAGCGGGGAATGATAGTATAACACATTTACCAAAAACCGGAACGTATTCGCAGTCCCTATTTCTTTAAGGGAACAACACCGGCCAGTTCGCCAATTACGTTGACCAGTTCACCGTTAGTCGGCACAACAACCTTGGCGTTATCCTTCAGGGCTTTTTCCACAGCTTCCAGCTTACGAAGAATCTGCGCGTTCCCGATAAAGTATTGATTGGCCGCTTCGTTAACCAGTTTAATCGCTTCGGCCTCTCCCTGCGCTTCCAGAATACGGGACTGTTTAACCCCTTCCGCTTTTTTAATGTCAGAGCGTTTTTGACCATCAGCCGCGGTTTCTGCCGCTGTCGCGAAATCGACAGCCGCCATTTTTTCGTTCTCAGCCTTAACAACCTTGTTCATGGTTTCCTGAACGTCCGGCGGAGGATCAATTTCCTTTAACTCGGTCCGCACAATTTCCAGTCCCCATTTTGAGGTTTCTTTCTGGAGAATTTCGTAAAGGTCTTCATTAATACGGCCGCGCTCGCTGTTCGCCGACTTTAATGTCAGCGTCCCGATAATGTTACGCAATGTTGTCCGGGCCAAGTTCACAATCTGCCACTGGTAATTGTTCACATTATACTGCGAGGATTTGACACTCTCTTCATCCGATTTGACTTTAAAATACACCTGCGCGTCTACACGGGCGTTTAAGTTGTCATCGGTGATAATTTCCTGCGGCTCAGCGTCGACCATCATTTCGGTGATGTTTACTTTATACATCACATCAATAATCGGTATAATCCAGTGAAAACCGGAATCGGCAAAACGATTATACTTTCCTAACCGCTCAACCAGACCCCGCTGGGTCGGACGCACAATCCGTATTCCCGAAAAAAACAACACAATTACAAAAACAAAAAATCCAATAATAAAACCCATTATACTACTCCTTTCGATTTTAACGGGCTCCCCTGTACCCAGAAACCCTGTGCCCAGAAAATAAAAATTCTGGTACGCTGGGTCTCTGGCGTTCTGGAGCACCTAAATAAACTTTCCTTCCTCGCACGCCTTCACAAATCGTTCGCCAACACTTTTTAAATCTTCCCATTCTTTACGGATTACCGCCGCTTCATCTTTCGTAATCCTCTTTTCCACATTGTAAGACGATGATATCGCCCCCAACGCTTCTGAAAATTCTTTAATGAAAATCTGAATATTTTTCAGGACATTAACATCGATCGGTTTTTTATCATCCAATAGGTTCGCGACAAAATAACCGTTCGCCATTTGACAAACCCAGCGCACAATTTCAACGTCTCCGGTAATCTCATAAATCTTCTTCAGCCTGTCTAAAGGATTGGCTGCCCCGCTGGCGATTTCTTCCGCGGAGTCCGGCTTTTGGCACCATTTGTAGACAAGGGATTGAGAAATATTCAGTTTTGATGCAACCTGTTTTGCTCCAACAGGTTCTATCGCTTTTTTCAAGATCCAATATGACTCTTCCATACAGCTCCTTTCTTATACCCTTCGCTATAAGTTTACCTTACAAGGAGTTCTCTGTTAATTATAAACCCATTTCTTTTTTGTAACGGTAAACAAAAAGCGGTTTTCCCATAAGGAAAGCCGCTTTCTGTGAATATAACCTACGATATTCTCTAGTCTTTATTAATAATATGCACATCGCGCTGCGGGAATGGAATCTCAATCCCATTCTTTTTAAATTCATCATGAATGGCTTTGTTTGTGCTGAACATAACGTCCCAATAATCTTCGTGCGGACACCATAACCGCGCATAAATATTAATACTCGAATCGGCAAATTCGGAAATGCCAATACTCGCTTTCTTGATACGCTCATCTTTACGGACAATACCCTGCACAACTTCTAAAGCTTTGTCAACGTCCGCGCTGTAACTAATCCCTACCGTCAATTCGAGCTTTTTTGTTACCGAATAATTATGAATAATCTCACCCACAATATGCTTATTCGGCACGATAATCATATTGCCGTCGACCGTTTTCAATTCCGTGCGCGGCAGTTTTAAATCAAGGACCTTGCCCATAACACCGGCAACCTCAATAATATCCCCCACCTTAAACGGTTTTGTGAAAATCAAAACCGCGCCCGCGACGTAATTGGATAACGGCCCCTGAAACGCGAAGCTTAAACCAAAACCCGCGACACTGATCCCTGCAATTAACGGGGCGATTTCAATACCAAATTTGCCAAGCGCGACAATAACGGCAAAAGTCATGACAAGTAACTTAACAGTGCTAATACTAAATTTCGCAACGGTAACGTCAATATTCTTCTGGCTGGACAAGAAGTTGCCAACAAGCTTGGCTAAAAATCTGGCCAGCAACCATCCTAAAACGAGGACCACAATACCACCAAGTACCTGAAAACTATACTTCACGATAAACTCGGTAATAAGATCGATAAGATTTTTGACCGTATCAATTTGATCTTTCGCGACATCTTTAAGATTTTGAGGAGGTTGGTTTTCTTGAGCGAAAACAAGAGAAGAAATAAAAA
>JAGQKQ010000220.1 GCA_020430005.1 Candidatus Omnitrophota bacterium | reverse complement strand
ATAAATTCAGGATTGTCATTAATATAATCAATCAGCCGCTGCTGATATTTACTCATTTTAAAAAACCAATTCCTCTCCTTCAAATTTTTGATATCGCGGAATTGCCCGGAATCTTTTTCCGTTTCCGTAATAAATCGTTCTTCCGAAACGGAATACCAGCCTTCATATTCATCCAGATAGATATCCCCGGCATCATACACTTTTTGCAAAACAGTTTGGACCACTTTCTGGTGCCGATCCTGAGTCGTGCGGACAAAATCATCATATTGAATTTCGAGCTTTTCCCACAAATCTGTAAATCGCGGGGCCAGATCATCGCAATGATCCTGCGGTGCCATATTCCGTTTTTCTGCCGCCTGCTGAACTTTTTGTCCATGCTCATCAAGACCTGTCAGAAAAAAAACATCATCGCCGAGAATGCGATGATAGCGTGACAACACATCCGCTAAAATTGTTGTGTAGGCATGCCCGATATGCGGTTTGTCATTAACATAATAAATCGGGGTCGTAATATAATATTTTCCTCGTCCCATATTTACGCGCTTTCTACCAGATCTTTTGGTTTCGGATATTCCACTTTAACAATCTTTCCCTCTTCCATCTCGATAGTCACCAGGCGCTTAAGAATATTGACATCAAGTACCCGGCCTTTACCATCCTGAGTGGAAACTTTTTCTCCTATTTTAGGAAGCTTTTTCGAGAATTCTTTATAAACAGTGAATTCATAGGCCATACAGCATTTAATGCGCCCGCACACGCCTGAAATCCGCGAAGGATTTAATGGCAAGCCTTGCTCTTTCGCCATTTTAATAGAAAGCGGATGGAAACTGTGCATATAAGAAGAACAACACAATTCCCGTCCACATACGCCATAACCACCGACGATCTTGGCTTTATCCCGTACGCCGATTTGTTTTAATTCAATGCGGACACGGAAAACACGGGCCAAATCTTTTACCAGATTACGAAAATCAACCCGCCCCTCTGCCGTAAACATAAAAATAATCTTGCTGCTGTCAAAGGTATACTCCGATTTGACAATCTGCATATCCAACTTACGATCCGTAATCTTCCGGGCGCATATACTCATAGCATCCTTGGCCTTCATACGGTTATTTTCAATCTGTTTCAAATCACCTTCGGTCGCGATGCGAAGAATCTTGCCTTTGGCATTCTCTGTCTTTCCCTTACAAACAGCGTCTTTATCCGAAACAACCTGCCCGAATTCTGAACCACGGTCTACTTCAAGAATAACATAGTCATCGCGATTACAATCGACGCCGTTGGCATCATACATATAAACCTGACGGTATTCTCCTAAACGCACTTGCACTAGCTGACCCATATTTTCTCCTTGATAATCATTAACGGAACTTTGATATTCAAATTATCCGTTAATAATTTGTTAGCTTTGACGATTTCGTCATTGATGTCCTTTAAGTCAGTAAAGGTATACTGTGCAACGAAATGATTGAGATCTCTTAAACGGTTCGCGTGAATTAATTGTTTTTCATCAAAACCGGACTTCAATAAGATAGCATCACGCGTCCAGCTTAATAAAACATCCAGCAGAATTTTGGTTTTTGTTTTGTCTGCCAAAATTGTTTTTAGAAACGCTTCCGAATCTCGTGTAAGAACAAAATTATCCAGAATCTCGTCCTTTGTCTGGACAAAATCCATATCATTCAAATTCTTGGCCTTCCCCAGACAACCCTCCGCGAAATAGGATAAAAAATGAGAATCATCGGAACTGATATCATACAATTTTTCCAGTTGATCTTTAACCGTTTCCGACGATGTTGAACAAAAATGCACACTATGACAACGCGACCGGATTGTCCCCAGAATTTTCTCCGGCTGTGAGGTTGTTAGTATTAAAAGACTATTCAAAGACGGTTCTTCCAGAGTTTTTAGAAGCGCGTTCGCTCCTTCCAAAGTCAAATTCTCCGCGTTTCTTAAGATAAAAATTTTCTTGCGGGCTTCAAAGGGCCTAAGCTGAATACTTTCCAGAATGGCACGGGCCGTTTCAACTTTAATAGTTTCTCCGTATTCCGTTTGAAAAAAATGGACATCAGGATGGTTACCCGCCATGGTTTTCTTGCAGGCCGGACAGGTTTGGCAGGCATTATCCAAACTTCCATCTTCGTTATTCTCACAATTGATTAATTGGGCGATGGCCAGGGCTGTTTCACTCTTACCGGAATAGGCCGGTCCGCTGAAAAGATAAGCATGGGCTAAACGATTTTTTTGATTGAGAATAGAAAAACGCTTAACAATAGTTGTATTAATTTGAACATTATCAATCAACATAATTATACATCCATAATACGATCAACAGACTCTTTAATCACCGCGAAGATATCTTCCTTGCTTTTACCAGCCACTTCAATAAGTTTAATCCGATCGGGTTCCTGACGGGCAATATCTTGATATCCCTGACGCACCTTTTGATGGTAAGAAATATCCCTCTGTTCAATCCGGTCTTTTTCTCTTTTAATACGGTCCAAACCTTCCTGCGCATCAATATCAAAAATAAAAGTCAAGTCAGGCTGAATATTCTGAGTGACTATACGGCCTACCTGACGGATAAAATCCAAATCAACACCATGGCCATATCCCTGATACACAACCGTTGAATCTAGGAAACGGTCGCAAAGAACAATCTTTCCCTGCTTTAACGCCGGAGCAATTACCTCATGAACCAACTGGGCCCGTGCAGCCATATAAAGCAGGGTTTCCGTGGCATCACACATCCCTTTATTTTTTACATCTAAAAGAATTTCCCTGATGTCTTCACTAATACTCACACCGCCGGGCTCACGCACAAAAAGAACAGTCTGCTGCTTTTCGGTAAGATATTGATTAAGTAAATCAATCTGTGTACTTTTCCCCGAGCCTTCAGATCCTTCAAATGTAATAAATTTTCCCGCCATTAGTCTTTGTGTTTCTTTTCATCCTCAAGATGTTTTAATCTTTTCATAAGATCTTTCATGTGCTGCATAACCGGATCGGACACATGAACATGATCCATCACATCAATCTTCTTGCCATCTTTTTTCGTGATATGTCCCGGAACACCGACCACCGTAGAATTCGCCGGAACGTCACGCAGGATAACCGCATTGGCACCGACATAACTATTGTCGCCGATATTAATGTTTCCAAGCACTTTGGCTCCCGTACCGACGACTACATTATCTCCCAACGTTGGATGCCGTTTGCCGCATTCTTTTCCGGTTCCACCAAGGGTGACACCTTGAAATAATGTCACATCTTTACCGATAATCGTTGTCTCGCCAATAACAACGCCCATACCATGATCAATAAACAATCCTTTTCCAATCTGCGCCCCGGGATGAATTTCAATACCGGTCAGAAATCTTGTTACCTGTGAAATGGCTCTTGGAAAAAAAGGAATCTTCATATTCCATAAAGCGTGGCAGATTCGATGAGAAATAATCGCATGCAGCCCCGGATACAACAAAATCACTTCCAGATAATTTTTAGCCGCCGGATCCTTATCCCGCGTGGACTGAATTTCATCAGAAAAAACAGTGGCGATAACCAAAACAAAAAG
>JAGQKQ010000021.1 GCA_020430005.1 Candidatus Omnitrophota bacterium | reverse complement strand
CAATAACGACAAAATTCACTTGGAGTATGAGAAAACGAAATGTTATTGGCTGGATTGGGTTCAACGGACTATCTCACCGGAAAAATACCGTGATCAAATTGTGCGTTCGGCCGTCACACTGAAATTGTTGATGTATCAGCGTACCGGAGCGGTTATTGCCGCGGCAACGACTTCTTTACCGGAAATTATCGGCCGGGATCGAAACTGGGATTATCGTTTTTGCTGGATTCGCGACGCGGCGATGATTATTGATACGTATATCCGTATCGGTCACATTGAATCGGCCAATGGATTTATTGATTTTATTTTGAACCGGATGATGTTAAAACACGAAGATATTGGCGTTATGTACGGCATCAACGGAGAAGAAAAACTCACCGAATTAACCCTTGATCATTTGGAAGGGTATATGGGGTCCAAGCCGGTTCGTATTGGAAATGACGCGTATCACCAGAAACAAAATGATTTGTACGGTGAATTAATTGAAACGATGTATACCTACTTTGTTGTGAACCGACGGGCCAGCTTCCAGGTTGATGAAGAAATCTGGACGATGGTGCGTTCTCTGGTGAATCGTGTTCGGGATATTTGGCGGCAGCCCGACAGCGGGATTTGGGAACGCCGGGAGGCGATGCAGCATTATGTTCATTCCAAGCTAATGAATTGGGTGGCGATGGACCGGGCCGTCAAGATTGCCAAGCGGGTTGGCAAAACCCGTTATATTGAACCGTGGTCGAAATTGGCAGAGGAGATCAAGGTTGACATTCTCAAAAACGGTTGGAATGAAAAATTAAAATCTTTTACCATGTATTACGGAAGTGATTTTTATGACGCGTCTAATTTATTAATGCTGCATTACGGTTTTCTGGACGCTAAGGATCCCCGAATGGTCAGCACGGTGGAACAGTATTATAAACATTTGGTGAAGGAGGATTATACGTTCCGTTATGTGGCGGAAGATGAGTTTGGTGTGCCGGAAAACGCCTTTATTGTGTGTACGTTCTGGATGATTAATGCGTTGTACCTTATCGGCCAGGAAGAAAAAGCTAGAGAAATGTTTGATAATATTGTAAATTGTAGCAATAGTCTGGGCCTATTCGCGGAGGATGTGGAGATCGCGACAGGTCGTTTGACAGGAAATTTTCCTCAAGGCTATTCGCATCTTGCCCATATACAAACCATACTGCTTTTAGAAACAGATTACAATTGGTCTGATGCTTTTCAACTATCAGGAAATAATAAGTGAATTTGATGTAACATAAAGAAGGAGGGATTCGCGTGAAATTAAAAATGTTTATGGCAATTATTGCTCTGGTTTTCTTGTCCGGATGTTCGACGATTCAACACCCGTCCCAGCTTACCCGTTTGCAAATTAAAGTTTCTAAAATGGAAGGTGAGCTTGAGCAACGTGACAGGGATATCGAAAACCTAAAATACGAAATTGATACATTGGCCAGTCAGTTAAATGCCAAGACCTATAGTGATACTGGCAGCACGTACTCATCATCAGGATATACAAGTGAAGAATACAGTGCTGAAACAAGATCGAGTGATACTTATACATCGGCTTCGGCAGAGCCCGATGACGAAGTTATTCGTGTCTCGGTCAGTGCTGCCGATGTCCAGAAGGCGTTAAAATCGGCAGGATTTTATAACGGTCCGATTGACGGAAAAATTGGTTCAAAATCCAAAACAGCGATCAGTGATTTTCAAAGAGAACATGATTTAGTATCTGACGGGATTGTTGGTAAACGGACATGGGCTGAACTTAAAAACTATTTGAAATAGACAGCCGTTTTTATGACTAAACAAAGAATCAGCATCCTGGGATGCGGGTGGCTAGGTTTTCCACTAGCTGAAAAATTAGTCTCCCTGAATTATTCTGTTAAAGGCTCTACAACAACGCAGGGCAAAGTGCCGTTACTCCAAGATATCGGTGTTGAAGCGTTTGTTCTGGAAAGCCATCCCGATTTTCAAGGAAATAATATTGAGCATTTTTTTGATGCGGACATTTTGTTTCTGAACATTCCGTTTCGACGGAGCCTGGAAGATCCTCGTTCTTATAAAGCGCAAATTGAAAGTATTTTAAAGCTGGTGGAGCATTCCTCAATCAGCTTTGTTATTTTTGCCAGTTCAACATCTGTTTACTCTGACCATATCGGTTTAGCCAGAGAAGATCTGGATTTATCTCCTTATAACGACCGTTCCAAAGTTTTGATGGAAGTGGAACAAATGATTTTATCCCTTCCAAACGCTCAGGGGACAGTGCTTCGCTTTGGCGGGCTTTATGGGGAAAATCGCCAAATCGGGAAATTTATGTTTGGTAAGAAAGACGTTAAACGGGCGCAAGGTCCTGTAAACCTCATCCATTTAGAAGATAGTCTTAATATTGTTTTGGCTGTGATTGAGAACAATGTCCGGGGGGAAATTCTAAATGCTGTCAGTGATTTTCATCCGACGAGACGGGATTTGTATACACAAGCGGCCGTAAAATTAAAGTTGGAGCCGCCAAGCTTTGCGGAAGAAACAGAATCTCCTCATAAAATTGTTCTGAACGATAAGCTTAAAAAGATACTTGATTATCAATTTTGTCATCCCGATCCGATGGACGATGTTTTACAGAATGTCTGATCAATGCGATGAAAACATGTGTTTTAACAGTGACATTGAATCCGGCCCTGGATGTGACATGGGCGCTTTCTGGCTTTAGAGCGGGGCATGATTTTTATAAAAATAAACAGACGGTCAGTGCCGGGGGAAAAGGGCTGAATGTTTCCCGGACGCTACAGGTATTAAGAGTGCCGAATGTGGCGACAGGTTTTGTTGGTGGAGACGCCGGGAAAACAATCAAAACCTTTCTCAAAGAAGAACAGATAAAACTTAACTTTGTTGATATTTCCGCGACGACCAGGACCAATATAACAATCGTTGCTCCAAACGATCGCTACCAAACCCGGATTCTGGAGAAGGGGCAGAGGGTTTACCCCGGAGAAGTCCAACGGTTTAAAGAAAAATATTGTTCGTTACTCCGGCGTTCCAATTTTGTTGTTCTTTCGGGGCGTAATGCCGATGGAGCATCAGATCAATTTTATGCCCGATTAATTCGTCTGGCCAAACGGCAAGGCATTCCGGTTTTGTTAGACACCAGTGGAGTCCCCTTAAAGGAAGGTTTGGCGGCGGGGCCGGATATCATTAAACCGAATCTTTCTGAAGCGGAATTTATTTTTGGAAAGAAAATAAAAACAAAGATAGATATCCGGCGGTTTCTGCAAAAATGTCATAAGGCTGGGGTTAAGACGGTGCTATTATCCATGGCGCAGAACGGGGCTGTTTTATCGGATAATAATGAAGTTTTTATCGCCAAGCCGTCTTTTAAAAATATTCAGAATGATGTCGGCTGCGGGGATGCGATGGTTGCCGGTTTTATTTATGGTCTTATGAAAAATTTTTCTCCTGAAGACCAGTTGCGCTGGGCGGTGGCTTTAGGCACAGCAAACGGGTTGAATTTAAAACCAGGTTTAATGACGCGTCAGGAAGTGACGCGGATTCTGAAAAATATTCGGGTTAATCCATTTTAGTATAAAGAAAGGGTTTGTTTATGACAGTCGTTGATTTATCTATCAGTAAAAGACAAGAAGAACTTAATAAGACGGATTACGTTGGCGATACTATTCGCCAGCGAGTGCTTGATTATTCCAAAGCGTTTAAAACGTCCTGGGTCGGGCTTGGACAGGCATTGTACGCGGTTTATGAGGATAAACTTTTTCATGGATGGGGCCATGAAAAGTTTGAGCATTATACAGAGCAGGAAGTCGGATTAAAAAAGGAAGTCGCCACCAGACTTTTGAAAACCTATATTTTTCTGGAAGGCGATGAGCCCGCGTTTTTTAAAGAAGGTTTTGTAGAGGAGAGGGAGGTTTCCCGGCTCCCCGGTTATGATGAGCTGAATGTTCTGCGTCTGGCAAAGGGAAAAAAAGAATTAACCCCGGAGGATTATAATAAATTAAAAAAAGGTGTTTTTGAAGATGGAAAGTACGCCGGTGAAGTGCGTAAAGATTTATCAACGATGATGAAAGAGCGCGCTATTGTTGATCCGGAACAGGAACGGGAAGACCGCAACCGCGCTGCTGTGAAGAAGCTTATTTCATCGATCAAAACTTTTAAGAAAGACGCGGAATCATTAAAACTTATTCCCCACGGTATTGTTGAGGAAGCCGACGAACTGCTGGAAAAACTGCAATCCCAAATTGACTAAGAAAACTGATCTAGAAAATTTATCTGAAGAAGAACTTCTTAATACGCGTGTGTGTGACCTTCCCGTTAAGATTGAAGAAACATGGCTGGAAGAATGTGTCCAGCAGCTTTATCAGGAATTACAAAATAAGCAGCTTTCATTCCGTCCGAAGTGTTATCTGGCCGATGAATGGTTAACACCGGAAAATGAAACATGTATCGGTATTCCGTTTTATCTCGCCCATCCGCGTCTTATCCAATTAGAAAAGAAATTTATGGTGGATGCTGAAGGAGAAGGGCGGGGAGAGTGTATGAAACTTCTCCGTCATGAGGCGGGACATGCCTTATGTTACGCCTATCGTCTCCATCGTCGGAAATTATGGAAGAAAACCTTTGGCTTTCCGGAGCAGGAATATGCCGACACTTACAAATACCGTCCTTACAGTAAAAATTATGTCCGTCATCTTGACGGGTTTTATGCTCAGTATCATCCCGATGAAGATTTCGTTGAAACCTTTGCGGTTTGGCTTACGCCCAATTCGGAATGGCGGAAAAGGTATGCGGGGTGGAAGGCCTTGCAAAAACTTGAGTACGTTGATCAATTAATGAATGAAATCCGGAATCGGTCGCCTTTAGTTGAGAACAGCCGTGCCTTTTGGCGTCTCTCCACGCTACGCATGACCTTGGGAAACCATTATAAAAAGAAACGTAACTATCTGGCGGAAGAATTTCCTGATTTCCACGATCGTTTTTTAAAAAAACTTTTTCCTGAGCCTTCGCATAAGACTAAACTTTTATCAGCAGCTAAAATTATCAGTCAATACCGCACGAAGATTATTAACAGCGTTTCCCGTTTTTCGGGTGAGCGGAAATACATTGTGAATGAATTGCTGAAAGGTATTCGTAAACGTGCAAGAGAGCTTAAATTGGTTTCTTCACACGAGGAAAGCGATGTGGTGATTCAACTGTCAGCTTACATCACCGCGCTTATTATGAATTATTCTTATACAGGCCAGTTTCGCGGTCAAAAGAAGGTTTAGATATGGGACGTAAAAAAACAAAAGTTCTAATGTTATTTAGCAGTCCGTATAATCATCCCCGAGGTTATGAGTATAAAGAAGAGTTCGCTGATCCGGATAATATGTATACGGAAAACGATGTTTATCGCGCTTTGCAGGCTAATGGATATCAGGTTTCTCTTTTAGGGATTCACAATAATTTGGAACTCCTTATGGAAGAGGTTCGTGAAGATCGTCCGGACGTCATTTTTAATTTGATGGAGGTCTTTAACAGCAGTTCTTATTATGAGAAGAATATCACCGCTTTTATTGAAATGCTGGGGATCCCCTATACCGGAGCTACCTCGGATAATATTATGATTTCCAATAATAAAGGATTGGGAAGAAAATTGTTCAGCTTTCACCGTATCAAGGTGCCCCGGTTTCAGGTTTTTTACCGAAAACACAAAGTCTGGTTGCCCAAAAGAATAAAATTGCCCCTTATCGTTAAACCGTTATGTGAAGAGGCATCCCGGGGAATATCCCAGTCGTCGATTGTTGACAGCGAAGAAGGGTTGCTTGAGCGGGTCAGTTTTATTCATGACAATATGAATATGGATGCCATTGCTGAGGAATTTCTTGATGGACGGGAACTTTATGTTACTGTAATCGGCAATAAACAGCTGATTGTTTTACCGCCGAGAGAATTAAAATTTGGAAAACTGCCCGATGATTCCCGTATCGCGACGTATAAAGCCAAATGGGATGATAAGTACCGTGAAAAGTGGGGGATTAAAAGTGTCGCCGCCGGAAAACTGGCGGATTCCGTTGTAATAGAGATCAATGATGTGTGTAAACGTGCTTACCGGGCGATGAACATGGATAGTTATATTCGATTTGATATCCGTTTAACGACGAGGGGAAGAGTTTACATTATTGAGCCGAATGCGAATCCGTGTATTGCGAAAGTTGATGAGGTGGCCCAGGCAGCCCTAAAAAAAGATATCAGTTACAATCAACTGATTGATAAAATTGTAAGATTAGCATTGCAAAGAGGCGCGAAAGGTTTAAAATAAAAAAGAGGCAAGAAATCATGGGGAAAAAAATTCTAATTGTTGAAGACGATCCTGTTAATTCAAAGCTTATCCAGGCCAATCTGGATAAAGAAGGTTATGAAACTGTTGCTGCGATGGACGGTGAAGTCGGATTGCAGAAGGTTCAGGAGGATCGCCCCGATCTCATTATTCTGGACGTTGAAATGCCGCGCATGAACGGATACACATTTATTACCCAGCTTAATAAAATGGTGGAAAAGAAAATCCCGGTCATTGTTTTAACTGCTCACAGTGATATGCAGCCGATTTTTCAATTGAATGGTGTCAGAACGTATTTAGTCAAGCCGGTTGATTTTGAAAAGTTGTATGAAAGCATTGTCAAATGCTTAAGTGAAGATTAATTTAATTCAGTTATTTTCAATGCCACTTAGGATTGTCCTTTTGAATGACTGAACTTAAAAATATACCACATCTTATTCAGCTCCTCGACGACGATAATGAAGTCGTGCGTCATCATGTTCTTAGGGAGCTTTCTGCCTTCGGGCCAATCCTCAAAACGGAAATTCAGCGTCAGGGTTTGCATTTAAATAAACAACAAGAGAGAATTGTTTACCGGATTTTTCAATATCAAAGCCAGATCGATTTAAAAAGTGCATGGTCTTCATGGCTGAATAAACCATCCGACCAGGAAAAGCTGGAAGCGGCCATGACCATGTTTTCCGATTATCTAAGCCATCCAAAGGTGCCGGGGCGGTTACCATTCTTATTGGATAATTTAGCCGTGCGTTATCGTGAGCGTTATTACCGGACCAATGCCCGGCTGTTGGCCCGGTTTCTCTTTGAACAGTTATCCTTATCGGGAGATGAAGACGATTATTATGATCCTCAAAATAGTAATTTAGTTTCCGTTATCGAAAAGAAAAAAGGGATTCCGATCAGTTTGGCGTCTGTTTATATGCTGGTCGGTAAACGTCTGGGATTGCAGATAGAGGGATGTCATTTTCCCGGACATTTTCTGGCTAAGATCAGAATCAACGGGCGGAACGTTTTCATCGATTGTTTTAATGGTGGTCAAGTGATTGAACGGGGTGATATTCTCAGCGGCCGGCAGGATATTGCTGACGGGATTGATGAAATTTTAAATGAAAACGTTATTCCAGAAACGATTATCCGTCGTTATCTGGCCAATTTGATCAGAGCCTTTCAATTGAAAAATGATATGCAGAATGTCCGTTTGATGACCTATTTCTTTGATAGTATTGATTACTGGGTGAATCGAGAGAGTATCCGTAATTTCAGTCCGGATCAAATTATTCAACCTAACAAGGGGCGTTTTCACGCCGGGCAGGTCGTTCGTCATAAAAGTTATGGATATCGGGGGATTGTTGTCGCCAGCGATCAGTTTTGTATGGCCTCGGATGAATGGTATTACGGTAATCAAACCCAGCCGGATCGCAATCAGCCATGGCTGCATGTTTTTGTGGATGGATCGGACCAGGTGACCTATGTGGCTGAATCTAATCTTATCGAAGACAGCGATAAAAAGAAAATTGAACATCCGTTGCTGACATACTTCTTTACAGAGGATAAGGCGAAAGGCTATGTCCGTAATAGTAATAACTGGCCGGAAACAGATTTTTAACAAAATTTCTTGACACCCACACATAAGGGTGGTAACATCTTTACATGTTGTTAAAAGATCAACTAACCTCCAAACAAAAAGATGTTCTCAAATTTATTTATACCAAAATAAAAGAGAGTAACATTCCTCCTACCATTCGCGAAATCGCGGATAATTTTAATTTTTCTTCTACAGGGACCGTTCGTGACTATCTTCAAGCCCTTGTCAAAAAAGGGTTTATAAAAATGGAACCGCACAAGTCCCGCGCTATTGAACTGGTTAAAGAAGCGGTGTTTTCTATTCCGATCCTGGGAAAAGTCCAGGCCGGGTTACCAACACTGGCTGTAGAAGAGATTGAAGGGTATTTGAATCTGGAAAGTTTTGTCTTTTCCGATGAAAGCACTTTTGCCTTGCGTGTTAGAGGGGATAGCATGGTGGAAGACGGTATCATGCCTAATGATCTTGTGCTGGTCCGTAAACAAAGTGTTGCGCAGGTTGGTGAAACCGTCGTCGCGCTGATCGGAGAAGAGGCTACTGTTAAAAGGCTGCGCCGCGATGGCAGTTTTTACTACCTTCAACCGGCCAATCCGCTTTATGACCCCATCAGGGTGGACGAATCCGTGAATATTATCGGAAAAGTGATTAGTGTTGTCCGAAGAATGGATTAGTTATCCACACTAAAGTATAATTTCTTGATTTTCTCGCCGCTTTCACTTAGAATACTTCCAATAGAAAGATATGTCTCGGCCTAACATCTGAAAAATTTTTAAAGCCTTATCTGCGGTATTTTTAAGAATTTTTTCATTATAACGGCGTTTAATTACGAAATAATCTACTTTTAGGAGGAAAACATGAAGAATTCGTGGTTAATTTGGGTTTTTATTGCGGGTGTTGTTATTACAGTTCTTGTCGCTTTTAATTATCAGGGAAGTAATAATGAAACAGTGCCTTTGAGTGAAATTTTTCCGGAGGAACAAAGTTATCCTGTTGCGGCTGACTATGAATTTGCCGATGAAACACCGGATCAAGTAGCAGAAACAACTGCGCCGACGGAAGTTCGTAAAGTTCAAACGGCGGCCGAAACGGCAACAGAAGAAAAAACTCAGGAAATCGCCAAGGCCACGACGCAGGCAACAACGCCGACAACCAAGGCCGTTACGGAAGAGGCCGCATCAACGACAACAAATAAGAATACAACCGTTCCAACAGTTACAGATTTAAAGAAAATTCCTTACACAATCCAAGCGGCTTCCTTTAAAGATAAGGCTAGCGCCGAAGAAGTTGCCACGAAAATGCGGGAAAAAGGTTATTTGGCTTTTGTCGTCGGAAGAGATCTAGGGGCTAAAGGAACCTGGTACCGTGTCTATGTCGGAGAATTCAATACAAAAACGGAAGCAGACACCTCATTAACAGAAGTTAAGAAGGACTATAAAGACAGTTTTGTCATTTCTATTGCCCCACTGAGATAGTTACAGACGATAATAGCGGCACTTTATTTCCTTAAATTTTGTTTTAAGGAAAAACCTTGTGTATCCATGGAGGACTAAAAATATGAAATCCTATTCCAACATTATATTAAGTTGTGTGTTTGCTGTTTTTATCCTGTCAGGATGTGCTTCAACGAAAGTTGAGCGTGTCGATACAGATCGGCAGGTGGATTTGAGCGGTGAGTGGAATGACTTTGATGCCCAAAAGGTGTCGGACGAAATGATTGCGGATTGTCTGGATGGTCCATGGCTACATGAATTTGTTAAAGAAAATGGTGATAATCCTGTTGTTATTATCGGGCGGGTTAAAAATCAAAGCTCGGAGCATATCAACACGCAAGTATTTATTAAACAGCTTGAAAGGGCTTTATTAAATTCCGGAAAGGTTTCGTTTGTTGCTTCTCCCGACGAAAGAGATGAACTTCGTGAAGAGCGTGAAGATCAACAGCGCGGTTTTACCGACCCGGAAACAGTCGCCGAAATCGGCAGAGAAACCGGTGCGAATTATATGCTGATCGGCAGTTTGAATTCCGTTAAAGATGCTTTAAAAAATAAATATGTCGTTTTATATCAGGTTAATCTTGAACTGGTTGATTTAACGACGAATAAAAAAGTTTGGATCGGTCAGGAAGAACTAAAGAAGGTTGTCACCAAAAGCCGCCTGTCTTTGTAATTGGGGAAAGGATAAAAAATGCTTTTGGTAAGGCATTGGCCTGGTCCTGTTAAGACTTTTTCTCGCAAAACGTTACTTATATTTTTCCTTCCGTTTTTATTCTTCTTATCGGGTTGCGCATCATCTCCTATGATCGCACCCCAAATTAACAGTCTTGTGGTCGCACAGCAATATGATTATGCGCTTCATCAGATGCGGCATAATAAAGAAAGTTATGGCCCGCAAAACGAGTTACTTTACCAGCTGGACTACGGCATGGTTCTTCATCTTGCCGGAGAATATCAAAACAGTGTTGTTGAGTTAGAAAAAGCCAAGAAAATTTACGATCAGCTGTATACGGTTTCTGTTACTAACCAGGCTTCTACATGGTTGATTAATGACAATAAGGCGCCGTACCGTGGAGAAGACTTTGAACGGGTCACGATTAATATTATTCAGGCTTTGAATTTTGCTGTTCTGGGTGATTTTGAAAAGGCTCTGGTTGAAGCGCGTGATGTGGACTGGCGTTTGAAACTTATTAATCAGCAATATAAAGAAGACCAGCAGAATGTTTATCGGCAAGATGCTTTCGCACGGTTACTCATGGGAATTATGTATGAAGCCGAGGGGTCATTGAGTGATTTGAATGATGCGTATATCTCCTACGCGAAAGCTGTCGAGGCTTATAGCGATGGATATTATGATGTACCTATTCCGCTTGTTTTAAAAGAAAATATTTTAGCGGCTGCCGAAGTCATGGGACGAGAAGAATTTGATTTGTATCATGAAGAATTTGGCGATGTTCCGTTTATTTCTTTAAAGGAACGGGCGAAGAAAGCGGAAGTTTATGTGATTCATCATCAGGGATTGTCGCCTGTAAAACACCCGGTCAAAATTCCTATTCCGTTACCTAATGGATTTATTACACAATTGGCTTTTCCGGCGTATCATCAAAGAACTTATGAACCGAAAGCCGGTAAATTTGAAGCAACGGCCGTGGATTCGGGTATAAATCGTTTTGTTAAAACGGAACAGGCGACTGCGATTGATCGGATTGCGATTCAAAGTCTGAATAGTCGTAAGCTGCGGGTTATTGCCAAAGCGGCTTTGCGAAGCGGGGCCAAACATATGGCGGCAAGAGCCCTGGAGGCCCAGATTGAAGAAGGGGCCGGAGAGACCACGGGAAATGCCTTTCGTTATGTCAGCAATTTATATAATATTGTTTCGGAGCAACCGGATTTGCGTTCGTGGCAAACATTGCCTGCTGAAATTCGCATTGCACGGTTGATTTTAGATCCTGGCGAGTATAAAATATCTTTTAATGGAGTTTTTTTGGGAAATCTCCATTTATCGGCCGGAGAAAAGCGATTTGTTGTTGTTCGCACAAATTTATAAATAAATTTTATTTTAAAAAGGAGTGAAGTATGATGAAAAGGTATTTCGCTTTAATGATGTTATGCGGTATGTTGGCAGCCTGTACCACAACACAAAAAAGTACAGGCATCGGAACGGTGGCCGGGGCAACAATTGGAGGGATTATCGGTCATCAATCCGGAAAAGGTGGAGAAGGCGCGGCTATTGGAGCCGCTGTTGGTGGTGTCGGCGGCTATATTGCCGGTGAAAAGATGGGCCAGAAAAAATTCTGTCCTGTCGGAGGTGAGGTTTTTGATGAAAGTGTTCAATATTGTCCAACACACGGGGTTGAACTGAAGTATCAGACAAAATAATAGTAAGGTGTGAATTCTTAAGTTTATGAGTGCCAAGAAAATACGTGTCATTTTACGGTGGGTTCATATTATTTTCGGATTGATTATAATGTGTTATATTTATTCACCATTTCATGAAAGCGTTATTTTTCAGATAGTTATGAAATTTTTCATTGTTCCGGTTATTACGTTTACCGGAATATGGGTTTGGAAGTTTAAGGAATTCAACAAGTTGTTCAAGATTCAATAAAATTTTCCCTTAGGAAAGAATGGGAAAACATTATTGATTAATCACCCGAATTGCGGTAAAATTCCAACACCTATGAATTAAATGATTTAGAAAGGTTTGTCTATCTTGAAAATTCTTATTGTTGATGATTCATTGATGGATCGTAAGCTGCTGATCAATGTTTTAAAGAAAAAAGGTATCGAAAATGAAATCCTTCAGGCCTCGGATGGTGAGCAGGGGTTAAAGGTTTTAAGCGATAATCATCAGGATATCGGACTTATCCTGCTGGATTGGCAGATGCCGAATATTGATGGCATTGAGTTCATGCAAGGAGTTGTCAATGTTCCCACAGTATCGAATATCCCGATTATTATGATTACGGCTTCAGGATCGGAAGACAATCAAAAACATGCGCGGTCGGTTAATCCGAAGCTTGCCGGATATGTGGTCAAACCATATAGACCAGATGATTTGGTAGAGCTTATTAAAAAGACCCTAAATAATGGCTAAGCCCAAAAAATATAATGATGCGGACCTCCCCGCAATTCTCTTGAGAGAAGTTGTTCTGCGGATCTTAGAGCGTAAAGGACAATTCAAAGCCAAAACATCGCCATTTACTCAGCGACAAATCGTTGAATTTAAAAAACGTATGCGGGTTTCCAGCTTTGATAAATTTGACAACACGACGTATATTTCTTACATAAATTTTTATACGCAGGGAGATAATTTTGAACGTGATGAACCGTTGGGGACGCTGGTTATTTATGTTGAAGAAGACTTTCTGGTTAGTTTAATGGATCGTATGGATTATCCCATTGATAATGAGGACGATCCTGATGAAATGGAGGACGCCTGCGGAACGCTTTGTAATCTTATCGCGGGAAACTTTAAATCCGGATTGGCAAAGTTGGGGTACGCAGAAATAGAAATGTCCCATTTTTTCAGTTTCTGTAATGAAGTTTTAAATGGTGTCGAATATAATACCGACTTAAAAGAAAAGCACGAGATACCTTTTATTATCAACAAAAGTATAAGACTTGTTGTTGATCTGGCCATTGCCCCCGTTCCCCGATACACGCATTAAGATTTTTATAACAAAAATGGATGAATTGAAGGAGAAATAAGCATGTCAAACGGTGTGGAGATTTCAAATTTAAATTTAAATGAGATAGGGATTAAAGATCCTGTTCAGTTATATTATAACCTGTCCTATGAAGAGTTGTTTCAGCATGAAACCGATCCGTCTTTGGAAGGTTACGAAAAAGGGACGGTGACGACGCTGGGGGCAGTCACAATTGATACAGGAAAGTTTACCGGGCGTTCTCCCAAAGATAAGTATATCGTCGAAGACGATATCACCAAAGATACGATCTGGTGGGCTTCCGGTGAAGCTTCCGGTTCTGATAACAAACGTTTATCGCAAGAGGCCTGGAAGCATCTGGAACAGATTTCCGCCCAACAGTTAAGCGGAAAGAAGCTTTATGTGATGGACGGATTTTGCGGTGCCAACCAGGACACACGTATGAATATTCGGTTGATCACGGAAGTGGCCTGGATGGCCCATTTTTTCAAGAATATGTTTATCCGTCCGACAGAAGAAGAATTGAAAGATTTTAAGCCGGACTGGACGATTTTAAACGCGTGCAAAACAACATGCCAGGACTTTGCCAAATATAACATGCGTTCCGAAGTGTTTGGGGCCTTTAACATAACAAAGCGTATGACGGTCATTGGCGGAACATGGTATGGTGGAGAAATTAAAAAAGGGATTTTCTCCATTATGAATTATTTTCTTCCGTTAAAACAGATCGGGGCTTTTCACTGTTCGGCTAATATGGGAGAAAAGGGTGATACGGCTTTATTCTTCGGTCTTTCCGGGACAGGAAAAACAACCTTATCGACAGATCCTAAACGTAAATTGATTGGTGATGACGAGCATGGCTGGGATAATGATGGTGTTTTTAATTTTGAAGGGGGATGCTACGCGAAATGTATCAACCTGACAAAAGAAAAAGAGCCGGACATCTACAAGGCGATCAAGCAAGATGCTCTTCTGGAAAATGTTGTGTTCGATGATAAGGGCAATGTGGACTTCAGTTCCGATGCGAAAACACAGAATACGCGGGTATCTTACCCTATTTATCATATTGATAATATTGTTAAACCGGTGTCTAAAGGCGGGCATCCGAAATATATCATTTTCTTAACATGTGATGCTTTCGGGGTTTTGCCTCCGGTTGCCAAACTAACCAAAGAGCAGGCCATGTATCATTACCTTAGTGGTTATACAGCCAAAGTGGCGGGAACAGAGCTGGGTGTAACGGAGCCGCAGGCTACATTCTCGGCCTGTTTTGGAAAGGCTTTTCTGACAGTTCATCCGACCATGTACGCGGATATTCTGGCTAAAAAAATGGAAGAACATGATTCCGTAGCCTACTTGATAAATACCGGTTGGGTGGCCGGAAAATATGGTGTCGGACACCGTATTTCTTTAAAAGATAACCGCGTTACGGTTGATGCTATCCTGAGCGGTCAATTGGATAATGTGGAATATGAAGATTTGTCGATCTTAAATCTCAACGTTCCCAAAGAATTGCCGGGGCTTGAGTCGACGTTGCATCCTCGGGAGTCCTGGGCAGATAAGAATGATTATGATGAAACGGCAAGAAAATTAGCCGGTATGTTTATCAAAAACTTTGATTTATTTACCGATACAGAAAAGGGAAAGGGCCTTGTGTCGGCCGGACCTCAACTGTAACGATCTTTCATAACAAAAAGGGGCTGAGTTTCTTAAAACTTGGCCTCTTTTTTATTTTCATCCCGCATATTTATGGTAAAATAGCAAAAAATTCATCCGCTAATCATTATCCCATAGTTTGGAGTCTATTATGGCTAAAAAATCAAAAAGTCTTGTCACCGTTGGTATTATCGTTTTATGTGTGGCTGCGGTTTTAGGTTTTAAATTTTATCTTGATTCGAAAGGTGCGGCTAGTCAGGGGCCTCAGGCCAGAGTTAAAGGAAATCCGCAGGCGGATATTAAGATTGTGGAGTATATTGATTTTGAGTGCCCGGCTTGTGCAGAAGGAGCTAAGTACTTGAAAAAATATATGGAAGAGCATCCTGACGATATTTATCTGGAAATGAAATATTTTCCGCTGGGTATGCACAAGCATGCTATTCTGGCGTCTACTTATGCTGAGTGTGCGGCCCGTCAGCAGAAATTCTGGCCTGTTCATGATTTGCTTATTGAACGCCAAAGGCAATGG
>JAGQKQ010000219.1 GCA_020430005.1 Candidatus Omnitrophota bacterium | reverse complement strand
CATATTGGATTTTGGTTGTGGAATATGTATAAACAGTGTCCACCCTTAGATATTCGTAAAGGAAAGACGGAAGAGGGACGGGTATACGAGGATTTTTTTGCCTTTCTTAAGGACAAGACAGGGGATAGGATGTCAATAGTGACAACCAATTATGACTTAACTTGTGAATATTATATGAACAAGAATCGTTTCCAGATTTCTTATCCTATCCCAAAGGCAAAGTATAAGGATGTTTCTATATGCAGGTGTCAGAATTATTATGTTAACGATAGGACTAATTTTGACAGCGTTCCGTTGTGCAAATTGCATGGAAGCATAAATTATTTTGAGAATAACAATCGTTTCTTTATCAATAGGGAGTTGTCGGAGATGGGGGAATGTGTCGGAGGAAGTAGTGTGCCTAGTGAGCGGCCCGCATTGTTTGCCTTGGATGCATTGTCAGAAATTAGAAGCAAGCTGAAGAATCCATTGGGACAATTGAGAAACTTTGAGATTGGAGTTGTCCCGCCGACATACGCCAAGCTTGATAAAAGAGAATGGTTGAAATACGTATGGAATGGGGCATTTGATTTAATAAGAAGAGCCAAGAAAATAGTCTTTATTGGGTACAGTTTTCCGGCCTCCGATGGATTTATGAAATCGATGTTTCAAGCGGCGTTCTCATTGAGAGGCGGGGATGATGATTTGAGGATTATCGTGGTTGATAAAAATAAATCTGTGCTCGAAAAGTTCAAGAGCGACGATTATTTCGGCGATAGAGTTGAAGAGGTGTTTGAAGGTCAGTTTGTAGATGTTTGGAGAAAAGGTCAGTTAAGAGCGCGCCTGCAAAGTTTTTGACTTGGATTCGTGCGTGGGGCGATCAGTCTAAAGATTTAAAAGGGTGAATCAACGTTTTAACGTTGGCGGAACAAGGCCAACATGATCGATGAGGTGTGTGTTGAACAAAAAACTATTAGTTAAAAAATATGCAGAAAAACATCGGTATTTCTTTCTTTACGATGCCGCTCGTGAGTTGGGTCTCGATAAAGAGTTGGTGATGAATTATTGTTATCAGTTAAAGAAAGAGAACCTGATTTTTGGCGCGGGCCGTGGATGGTATTCTAATTTTGCTCGTTCGTTTGAACTGGATACAGAGCCTGTTCAGGAGATGGTTGATAGCATCAAGAAGAAATTTCCCCTCCTCAAATTCTCTTGTTGGTCCACCCGGCAGATCAATCGGTTCACGCATCATATGTTGGGCAAGTATGTCACGCTTGTTTATATGGATTGGGATGCCCTACCGGTTGTTTACGATTTTTTGAAAGACGCCGGGCATGATGTATGGCTGAATCCTCGGGGTAAGGAGGCGGAGCGTTTCGCTGTAAGGGAGAACACGGTTGTGCTTCGTCCTGCCATTTCGCGCGAGCCCAGAAATGGGTATTATGCCGCTATTGAAAAGATCATGGTCGACCTCTTTATTGAAGGGGAATCTCTTTATTTGATGTCGGAATACGATATTGTTCGGAAGAATATTCTTGAGGATGGCAGAATTGATGTCGCGGCTCTTTTGGCGTATGCCAAACGTCGCAAGGTTCCTTCAAAGGCGGTTTTTAAGGAGTAGAGTGCCGCCACTTTTTTAAAAAAGTGGCAATGCTCGATGAATGTACGTATATGATTGATAATATTTGCTTTACAAAAGAGTGGATATCCAGAAAAGCAAGGGAAATCGGCCGGGCTGATCCTGTCTTACTGGAGAAGACCATCTTGGCTTTTACTATTTTAAGTGGCTTGTCCCGCTCGCAGATCCCGTTTGTTTTCAAGGGAGGAACAAGCCTGATTCTTTTGTTAAAGGATTTTCGCAGGCTTTCCATTGATGTTGATATTGTTACGGATGTTGGGCGTGCGGAGTATGAGCCTGTGTTGGCCGAGATAGGCAAGAGTGCTCCTTTCAATAAGTATGCTGAAGATAAACGGGGGCATCGTGGTCTGCCGAAGCGGTCTCATTTCAAATTCTTCTATAATTCCGCGGTGACCGGGCGCGGGGACTATGTGTTGTTGGATATTCTGGAGGACCGGGATTTTTATCCCGAAACGCAGGTTGTCCCGATAAGGGCATCGATTCTGGAATTGGAGAAGGAATCAAAGGTGAGGGTTCCGGTGCTGGAGTGTTTGTTGGGGGACAAGCTGACGGCATTTGCGCCGAATACGATCGGCGTTCCGTATCGTCGATTGTTAAGCATGCAGATCATCAAGCAGTTGTTTGATATCGGGGAGCTGTTCGTTGTTGTTGAGGATCTGGGATTGGTCATGCGCTCTTATGAGGCCATCGCGCACGCCGAGATGGGTTACCGGGAAAATAAGTTTACGTATGCGGACTCTGTTGAGGATACGTTTCAATCGGCGATCAAGGCGTGCAGTTTGGGTGTTCGAGGGTTCAAACGGGATGCGCATTCCGATTTTTTGATGGAAGGGATAAAAAAGATCGGCACGCATATGGTGCAGGGCAGGTTTAATGTCAATGATGCGCAAGTGACGGCGTCCCGGGTGGCGTTGTTGGCCGCTTTGGTGCAATCCGGCGAGGTGAAGCGTAATCTTCACGATTTGCGATGGAATCCGGAAAATCTTGAGCAACTGGGTGCCTTATCTTTGACCGGTTCGCTGGAGAGGTTCAATCGGGTCAAGGCAACATTGCCGGAAATGTTTCATAATCTTCATACGGCCCAAGGTTTTTTAGGAAGCATAGGATGATTAAACTTCACGCTGTTGTTTGACAATAATCGCGACAAACTGTTGCGATTATTGGCGCAATTGTTAAATGGTAATTATTCGGTAAGCGGCTTGCTTAATCGGTAGGCAAAATTGGCGATCTTGGCGATTGGTTGGCGATTTGTGGTATCAAAGGGGCAATAAAGGGGACAAAGGGGCCACCTTTGGGCTTAGTTTCATTTAAAACCAAAGGCTATTCTTGGGGCTTAATTGTTGTAACTTGTTGAAAATGTTATACTTGTCCATTTAAAAGCAAAGCATTTTCGCTTGGGGATTTGGTGTGGGAGACATACAGGCAGATTGCCTTCAAATATCCGAGGATTTCACTCGAAGAAGATCGACAGCTGATCGCGGAGGCGAAAAGGGATTCGAAGGAAAAGGCTGAAGAGATTGTTTTAAGGCATGTCGGCTTTATTATTCGGCGGATTCACAAGAAAGCATTCCCATCGTATCTGGATCGTTTTGGGGAAGACATTCTTTCTGAAGCCATATTTATTTTGTATGACAAAATTAAAACGTATGATTTGGAATATAAAGACCGGCAAGGCAATTTAAAGCCGGTTAGGTTCTCATCATACATTTGGAAGCGGATTGATGGGTTTATTGTTGATTCGTTGAAAAAGGAAAGCCAGCGGCAGAGGTGTCACGAAAGTCCTGACTGGGAGCGGTACGCGCCGGAAATAGCGATATTTTAGGATTAAAACGGCATTTCGAAGGTAATTGTAAAGGTTCGGTTTTCAATCCAGCTTGGGACCCCATATGTACCCGTTTTGCGAACCAACGCTCTTTTGAGCCACAAAAGAGTATCGCTGAGCGGAATTCGTTGTCCGAGGGGGA
>JAGQKQ010000218.1 GCA_020430005.1 Candidatus Omnitrophota bacterium | reverse complement strand
AAGATTAATCATAAGAATAAGAAAACCTAAAATTTTCATAATTTACTCTCCTGTTCTTTAACACAAATGATGGGATTATCTAAACTCCTTTGGCGATGAGGGCCTCCACTCACCGATGGGTAAACCAAAGCAGCATATATAGAATAGCTCATATAATCTCCCCCGTCTCTTCTGTCTGTTATAAACGACGAAACAGAATGGAGATGAAGAGTATTCAAACCAGGAATCAATTCAGTTTTATCATCGTGAAAGGAGTACAAGCTTGCATTCCTTTTCTTTCTTCCAATATATTCCGCCAACTGTTGAACTTCTTCATATCTAGGAATTCTTCCCCCAATAGATTGGCAATATTCTTGAGCTTGATTTAGCGATTTATAGGTTGTGGGAAAGGGGACATTAAAAGGGTTGCGAGGATAATCCATATTAATAGGGACAGGGCTCCAGATTAGCCCGCTGGGATCACGAACGCCAATATGAAATCCAGGTACGTTTCTGACTAAAGTCAAAACACTTCCATTTACCGTAGTTCGCTCCTTTTCCGCCGAATAAAGTCCTAAGCTTGCATTCTTTGTTAAATAAAGTAACCCACCCTTGTTATAGAGATAATTAGTCTTATGAAAGCAACTACTGTTGGAAAATTGTGAGATTCCCCAAATGCGAATATTTTGATAATCATAATAGGCGCTTATCATTGTCTCATTGGCACAGATTTTCTCATTTGAGCAGCCACTTAAATCAAAAATCCGAGATGCAAAAATTTTTTCTTGTGATTCGGCTGTTTCTACCTCAAACAAAAGATTCCAAGGTTCTCCTGGCCAGGGGGCAGCACCACTTAATGCACCTCTTTTTAATTTATTGGAATCATTGTTTCCGTCACAATGAGAATCGGACCTATCCCCTTTTTTCCATGGAATATAATAGACATCCCTGGGCACTAGTGAAAAAATTTGGGCCGGTTTGATATTATATTCTATTTTGTTTTTTCCCGTTTCACGATCAATGTACTTAACCCCAAATCTCAATTGATGATCGTGGGTAAAATGGATCAATTCAATCACTGCGTGCTGAACACCAAAAGATCCTCCTGTTCTCTCTAAGGGTTTGAACAGAACTTCGTCTCCAATGCAATGGTGGGCATAAGCACAGCCATTTTTTAATCCGATATTTTGAGTACTGACGTAAAAACTTTCTCCATCCAAGTGAAAAACGACTTGATATTTGAAGTATTCATTTGCCTTTTCCACGTCAATAGGACGCAGATCTCTAAGTGCCGCATTATCCACTTCATAATAGGCATCAACATTGATAAAGACCGCTTTTTTTCCAGTGTAATCTCGCCAATTTACATACGACGTCGTATTGCCAAAGGCAATAAAAGAAAAAAACGAAATCCCTAAAAACAAGACTATCAATTTTGTCATTATTAGCTTCCCCTAAACCTGTACTGTGAAAGGCTATCACATGGACTTGTTGAGTAAAGGAAAAATTTGTTTTTAACAGTTTTGACCGATTTGACCTGAACGCCCCAGGGCGATTTGCTTAAAGGCCCCACCCCGATTTGGAATTGGGGTATTCGAAGCTCTGCGATATTTTTGTTAAATTAGCCACCTTTAACAAGGAGGAAAAGGTGGCATTGCAGAGGATCAGTCAGAACATGAAAAAGCAAATTTTAGAGCTCTGGAACTCACTTTTCTAGAACACTCTTACTAAAAACAAACCATGTCTTTTCAACTCCAAAACCACACTTCTTATAAAATTCATGTGTGTCTGTACGTGATGTTCGAGAGCCCAGGCGAAGTTTTGGTAGCCCTCTCTCTATTACCCATTCCTCAGCTGTCTCCATCATCCTTTTTCCGTACCCTTTACCTCTGAATTGCTCATCAATAACTACAGCATTAATTTCAGCACGCTTTCCAGACATTAAAGTTAAATTTTCTTGAATTTGCATGAAAGCCATAACAGTATTGGAAATTTCTCCAACAAAAAGAGCAGAGTTTTCTTGATTGAACTCTTTAAACCGCTCAATAAGATTTTCATGGGAGCATTTATATCCAAGTTGGTCTGCAAGTGAAATAATTGCAGGTAAATCAGTCATGACCATTTTTCGAATTTTCATTATTTCAAATGCTAACGAAATTTCGTTAATAAAACAAGACCGAACAAAATAAAATGCTTAACAGCAAAATGTGACTGTTTAAAACCTGACAAAATACACGGTAACAAACGAAAGTAAGTAAATCACTACGACTATCTTGTCTTAGATTAATGTGCCAAGCCGTCTTGTTATTTTGAATTTTTGATCTAATTCAAAAACTCAAAATAGCAGCAATTTCTAAGCTGGTAAGTATTTATTAGAAGTAACGGTGGCTTGAAAGGCATGATATTTATTGTACATTTCTTTTAAGATTGGGATTTATTGGTGGCATACTTTCTTAAAAGCTAGTAGTTTTAATTTGAGTAGGTTTTAGGTTCAGCTGGCGTAACCATGGATTCGTTTAGCGTAATCTCCCACCAGCCAACATCATGCCATTTTCCTAATTTGAATCCCACGTTGCCATAAGTACCAAGGTGTTTAAAGCCCAAACTTTCATGAAGGGCTACACTGGCTTCATTGGGTAAAGTAATTCCAGCAAAGGCGCGAAAATAATTCTGTTGTCGTAGTAATGACAAGAGTTCTTTATATAAAGCTGTGCCTATCCCTCTGCCATGAAAATTCATTCCAACATAAACAGCTACATCTACACACCATCTATAGGCAGCGCGAATGCGATGTTGGCAGCCATAGGCATATCAGAGCACTTGTAAATTCTGATCAACGGCTACGAGCCAAGGATAATCATTTGTAATTCCTGAAATTCGATTTTGCATTTCATCTACGCTAGGAATCACATCTTCAAATGAAATAGCTGTTTGGCTCACATAAGGAGCATAAATTTTGATTATTTGTTCAGCATTTTCTGCATTGACCATGCGGATGGAAAAATGGAGTTTATTTTGAGTAGCTTCAATCATCTTACGGCCTCTTTAGCAAGAGGTGTCACGGTCAGCATTACTTTGTTAGCTACTTCTTTTCCAGCAAGAGATTCAATTAACCAACGAGAAAGATACTGTCCTCCCAAACAATTTGAAGCTGTTGCAATTTTGTTCATAACCACTAGAGGCTCATTGACCGGTATAGCTTCGTAGTTTTTGAGTTCGTCCAATATCGGTGGGTAGGCTGTAACCATAACATTTCTTAAAAAGCCTAATGCGCCAAGAATCAAAGAGCCAGAACACTGAGCTCCAATAAATTGTTTTTCGGGATTTAACCCGAGAGTCAAAAGATATTCTTCGTCAAACAAAAGATTTCTTGTGCCCCGACCACTGCACAATATAATTCCATCGGCTTCTGCAGCCATTCTCACATGGCCATGTGTTGGAATAGGAAGACCTAAGCTTGAAAGATGAGTTTCTTGAGTGCCGAGAATTTTGACAGACCAATTTTCAATTTTGCCATAAGTTTTGACACGACTTAAAATATCCCAATGAAGAATTAGATCTAGGTCAGTAAAATTATCGAAAGCAATAATAGCTATTTCCATGG
>JAGQKQ010000217.1 GCA_020430005.1 Candidatus Omnitrophota bacterium | reverse complement strand
TGCTTTTATCGCTGGTTTCAGAAGGATTGCGTCCAAAAAAAGAATTGAATGAAGCCTTGGACGTAAAGAAAAATATTCTGAAAGCTGTGGAATTAAAAGAGCCGCCTTCTCCAAAGGCTAAGTCCAAAGAGCTTTTGAATATCTACGGTTCCAAAATTCAGGAAAAAGTTATTGATGCCCAGGGAAATGTTGTCGAAGGAAAAAAACCGGATGACATAAAAGAGGGAGAGGCATTATACCCAATCTATGTTTATGTGGAAGGTTCCGAAGTAATGGCCTATGCCTTTCCGATTGTTGGAAAAGGTCTGTGGTCGACATTATATGGATATATGGCGCTTGAGCCGGACGCAAAGACAGTTCGCGGTATTTCCTTTTATAAACATGGGGAAACGCCTGGTCTGGGGGCGGAAATCGAACAAGACTGGTTTCAGAATAATTTTAAAGGCAAGAGTATCTGGGATGACAGTAATAACGAGTTAAGACCTGTCGCTGTTGTTAAGGGAAAAGTTGCGGAAAAAGTGGCGAAAAACGAACAGGCTTACTATGTTGACGGAATCAGTGGAGCGACGATTACATCGAAAGGTGTAACCGCGATGATTCGAAAAGAACTGCAAAAATACGAACCATTTTTTGGAAAAATACGAAAATAATTAAGTACGAAAAAGTACCGGGAGGTACATAATGGCACAAGGAATTTTAACAAAAAAAGACAGAAAAATTATTAAGGATGCTCTTTGGGATGCGAATCCGATTACATTTCAGGTATTGGGCATTTGTTCCGCACTGGCGGTAACAGTTCAATTAAAAACGGCGCTGGTTATGAGTGCTGCATTGACCTTTGTTGTAGCTATGTCTAACGTGATCATTTCCATTATGCGAAATAAAATTCCGGCGGAAATCCGGGTTATTGTTCAGTTGTCCGTTATCGCGTCACTGGTTATTTTGGCGGACCAGTTTCTAAAAGCCTTTATGTTTGATGTCAGCAAACAGTTAAGTGTTTTTGTGGGGCTGATTATTACCAATTGTATCGTTATGGGGCGAGCCGAAGCCTTTGCGATGGCTAACCCGCCGGGAAAATCGTTCTGGGACGGTTTGGGAAATGGTTTGGGTTACAGTGCAATTTTAATTATTGTTGCGATCTTCAGAGAGCTTCTGGGAAGTGGATCTTTATTAGGACATCAAGTTGTTCCGCAAGCACTTTATGATATGGGATATGTCAACTGCGGTATGATGGTTTTAGCTCCGGGGGCGTTTTTCCTTTTAGGTATTATTATCTGGGTTCAGCGTGCGATCAGTGGATATGTTGAACATTAAGACAAATGATTTTTAGGAGGGTTCCAAAATGGTGGAACATTATTTAAGTTTAGCGGTTAAAAGTATATTTGTTGAAAACATTTTGTTGGCCTACTTTTTAGGGATGTGTTCGTTTTTGGCGTGTTCCAAAAAAGTGGAAACGGCCGTCGGCCTTGGAATCGCCGTTGTTTTCGTTTTAACAATTACATGTCCGACAAACTGGGCGATTGACCATTTTCTTCTTAAAAAAGGAGCGTTGGTGTGGGCCGGTTTACCGGATGTAGATCTCGGATTTTTAAGTTTTATCGCGTTTATTGCCGTTATCGCGGCGATGGTTCAAATTGTGGAAATGGTTATTGACCGGTTTAGTCCGAAACTTTATACGGCCTTGGGAATTTTTCTGCCGTTAATTGCTGTAAACTGCGCCATTTTGGGCGGATCACTATTTATGGCCGAACGCGATTATACCTTTGGTGAAAGCGTCGTCTTTGGGATGGGATCCGGAATGGGATGGGCGTTGGCCATTATTGCGATGTCCGCGATAAGGGCCAAACTAAGATATTCAAATATTCCAGACTCCTTAAAAGGTCTTGGAATTACGATGATTATTACCGGACTCATGGCCATGGGCTTTATGTGCTTTGCCGGGATAAGCCTTTAATATTTAAAGAAGGGAAACAATAATAGTGTCTCTTTTTAATTATGTTTTACTAAGTACAGTTATTTTCTCCATCGTTACGCTTATTTTGGTGTCGGTGCTTCTTTTTGTTAAATCCAAAGTAGCCACTTCCGGGGATTGCAAGATCACCATTAATGGAGATGCCCAACCGGTTGAAGTTCCAGCCGGGGCAACGCTGTTATCGGCACTTTCCAACCAGAAAATTTTTCTTCCATCTGCCTGTGGTGGTGGTGGAACATGCGCGATGTGCAAATGCCAGGTTTTAGAGGGCGGGGGGGATATTCTTCCGACGGAAACCGGTTTAATTTCCCGTAGCGAACAAAAAGAGCACTATCGTTTGGCGTGTCAGGTTAAGGTCCGCCAGGATATGAAGATTCATGTCCCTGAAGAGGTCTTTAAAATTCAAAAGTTTGATTGTACGGTCCGCTCTAATAAAAACGTGGCAACGTTTATTAAGGAACTGGTTTTGGAACTGCCAAAAGATCAGAAGCTGGATTTCGAAGCGGGTGGTTATATCCAAATTGACATTCCTGAGTATAAACTGAATTTTAAAAATTTTGATATCCAGGAAAAGTTCCGTTCGGATTGGGATAAATACAAGCTTTGGGATTTAAAGGCGGAAAATGATGAGGAATGTTTCCGGGCGTATTCGATGGCCAGCCATCCGGCCGAACCCGGTATTGTTATGTTAAATGTTCGTATTGCGACACCTCCGCCAAGAGATATGAGCTTGCCTCCTGGTAAAGCATCGTCGTACATTTTTAATTTAAAACCCGGGGACAAAGTAACTATTAGTGGTCCATACGGAGAGTTTTTCATTAAAGATACTAAGCGGGAAATGGTTTATATCGGCGGTGGGGCTGGTATGGCGCCGATGCGCAGCCACTTGTTCCACCTATTCCACACGTTGCAAACGCGGGATCGGAAGGTTTCTTTCTGGTATGGCGCCCGCTCCAAGCGTGAAATGTTTTATACAGAAGACTTTGAAAATATCGAAAAGAATTTTTCAAACTTTAAATACAATGTGGCCTTGTCTGAACCACTTCCAGAAGACAATTGGACGGGCTATGTTGGATTTATCCATCAAGTGCTACATGACAATTATCTTAAGAACCATGAAGAGCCTGAAGAAATTGAATACTATCTTTGTGGTCCTCCCATGATGATCGACGCAGTCCAGAAAATGTTGGATTCTCTAGGCGTTCCGCCGGAAATGATCGCTTACGATTCTTTTGGTTAATTTATTAAAATCCGAATATCGAAAGCCGAAACAAATCTGAAATTCTAAAGTCCAATATTCCAAACCGTTTTAAGTTTATTTTTTCTGGTTTAAATATTGTTTCGGATTTAGTCTTTCGAATTTATTTAGAGCATTCAGAGGGGTCTTTCCCTTCTTTTCGGCAGGCACAGGAATCCGGATCGACCGAGCATCCTTTTTGAAGGGATTTTCTGGTAAGAATCCATCCAATCGCCATTCCGGCAAAGCAAATGGCAAAGATTATAAAGGCGGCTAAAAAGTTCATACGCACAGTATAAAGGAAAGCTTTCAGAGACGCAAGGGGATATTCCTTTTAGAACTTGCATGTGCTTAATGATATGTTAGAATAGCACCATCGG
>JAGQKQ010000216.1 GCA_020430005.1 Candidatus Omnitrophota bacterium | reverse complement strand
AAGGTCTTCTTTGACCGCAATGCCAATGGCCTGCAGGAT
This sequence comes from Candidatus Omnitrophota bacterium, assembly GCA_020430005.1. GTDB lineage: Bacteria > Omnitrophota > Gorgyraeia > Zapsychrales > Zapsychraceae > JAGQKQ01. The sequence continues at coordinate 3,571 of JAGQKQ010000216.1, read as the reverse complement.
GCTCCGGAATATTCTCCGTTAGATAGGAAGGAATTACAGGAGCCGCCGATTCCTAATGTTCAATTGATGATGGAAGACGGAACGGTTATTACCACAGATCAGGAAGGTAAGTTCCATATTCCGGGTGTTCGTCCGGGACGGCATGTATTACGTCTGGATGAACGTTCGCTGCCGGAAGGAAGTTATTTGACAACCGATAAGGCCGTTATTCTAAACATCACGCCGGGATTATTAACCAAGGTTAACTTTGGTGTGGATCTTGATTACGAGAGTTATGCCACGGAAGATAATATCTATTTTAATGAAGAAATCAAATTTGTTCATGACCGCACAACGCCAAAGCCGCGTCTAAACGTCAGCACGTATGAAAGCCCTGTGATGGTTTACAATGATGTTTTTGTGGACACCGTTGAGTTCAGAATATTTACAAACTATGCCGCTTTTGTCAATAAATGGAAGCTCGAGATCGTTGATAAAGATACAAAACGCCTGGTACGTAGTTTCGAAGGAGATCAATTAAATATTTTCGATCCGATTTATTGGAAAGGTTTGGATTCTACAGGTAATCATATTGATTTGGATAAACGGTATGAATACTTTATCACGATAGAAGACGCTAAAGGTAATTATGATGAAACAACGCCTAAAGAAATTGTGTTTGAAGAGATTGCAGATGACGAAGCATTGGATAAGTATTATGAAAATACAAAACAAATACGATTAACAGAATATCCGAAATGGGTTAAAGAAGAAAATCAGAAAAATAATCTAAGTATCCAGACAATTCTTATTGATGGAGAAACGATCCAAATTGATCAAAAAGAATCACCTGTCCGTAATGTTCGGATTATGCAGGACGGACGTGTTATTAATGATATTCCTGTAATGGAAAAACAGGGCTTAACCGCGAAAGAGCTTTTATTAAAGGAAAAACAAAAAACAACAGATTCATCGCCGATCGATATTATTTTACCTAAAGGTGACTTCGAGGTTGTTGTCCAGGAGCGGGAAGTTGACGAAGCAGCTCCGGTTCCGGTATTGATTGACGAACCTGTCGAGGGTGTTGTCTCTGCGGGATATGATGCACCGTTAGATGTAAAAACATACTCCAAGAAAGTGCGCGTTGGAGAAGATTATCTGTTCTTCGTTGCCCTGGGAGATGCCGAAATCGGATATTCATTTACAGAAGGGAATATTGAACCGGTCGAGCATGATGACCGGTTTAATGGCGGGTATTATTCTGATGGAAAGCTGGCCTATTATTTAAAAGGAAAAATTAAAGGAAAATATCTCGTCACATCCAGTTTTGACAGTGAGCGGAATAATAAAGAAATCTTTAAGAAAATTGATGAAGATACGTATTATCCTGTTTACGGTGATGAATCATCGGTGAATTATGCCGACACCAATACGCAAGGCAAGCTTTATCTGAAATTGGAATGGGATAAGTCCGAAGTGCTGTGGGGGAACTATAGTATTGCCTTCGGGGATACCGAATTCGCGCAGTTCTCCAGAAGTTTGTTTGGTGGTAAGGTCGACTTCGAGACTGTGTCAACCACAGATTACGGGGAGCCGCGTACTAAAATTGTGGCGTTCCGTGCGGAGGCGAAACAAAAATCAGCCCATGTGGAAATGTTGGCAACCGGTGGTTCGCTTTATTTCATGAAACATAAAGATATCTTGCAGGGATCCGATAAAGTGCGGGTTGAGGTCCGGGATAAAATTACAGGGTTAGTGATCTCGTCCCGTGAAATGAAAGAAGGGTCAGATTATGAAATGGACTACGGTTCCGGACGGATGTTATTCTGGAAACCCATTCCGATTCTCGTTGATGCGTATTCCATTATTTCCAGCGAATTACTGGATGGTAATCTTGTCTATGTGGTCGCTGATTACGAGTATGAGGTTGAAGACAAAATTGATGAAGCTAACGCCGGTTTCCGTGCCCGTCAGGCCTTTGGTGACGATGTCTTGGTTGGTGCGACCTATGTTAAGGAAAGTCTTGCGACATCGGATTATACCTTGCGCGGAACCGACATCACCCTGCATGCGGGTAAGGATGCGACGGTTGTGGCCGAATACGCGGAAAGTGAAGCGGAAGTCACCGGAAGTTTTGTTTCAACGGATGGCGGTATTACGTATACAGAGATAGCAACTGATGAAGGCTCTGAAGGGCGCGCTTATGGGATTAAAGGAGATGCCCGGTTATTTAATAATCTGGCGATCAAGACTTATTACAAATGGGTGGAAAATGATTTCTCCTCGTCAGCCAGTCTGACGCAAAAAGGAAAAGAAACAATTGGTCTTGAAGCGATCTATGATCTTTCGGAAGATACGCGAGTTACTTTCCGTCACGATATTCAAAGTTTAATTGAGGATGGTTCTGGTGTCACGCAATTACAGCTCGGAGCGTATAAAACAAGCACATCGTTACTTCAGGTTGTTCATCAGGCCAGACGGTTGAAAATTACGGGTGAATATCAGCGAAAAGTTGTTGAAAAACGGCTTGATCAATTTGATAATACGGAAATTTCTGATGAAGATGTCTTAGCTATTCAGGCCGATTATGATTTGGTTAGTGATAAATTAGCGGTGACGTTGCGTCAGCAGGTTTCCGTGGGTGATGAGCAAGAGCGTCAGACAACAATTGGTGTCACGGCAACGCCAACGGAGACATTAAAAATTACCGCAACGGAAACTCTGGCGGATAGTGGAACCGCGACGCGTTTAGGTGTAGAGGCCAGTGTTACGGAAAAGCTAACCTTGTTAGGGGAGTATGGTATTGTGACCGATGCTGAAACCGGTAAGGTAGGATCGGTAGCAAGTGTTGGTGGAAAGGCAAAGGTCAGTGATGTGCTGGAGCTTGAAGGTAGTGTCGGTATGGCTTCGGATGTTCCCGGACTTAGTGTCGACCGGGCCACAACCTTGGCCTTGGGAGGAACAACAAAAATTAGTGAAAATACCGAGGTGACAACCCAGTTTGAAGTTTCCGATTCTAATTCAGGTCAAAAAACCAAAGTGGCCGTGGGTGGGGCGTCTCAGGTGGATGATGACACGAAAGTTTCCACACAATTATCGATGGCTGGAGACGGTCTGGGTGTTGATACACGTACTATGACGATTACCGGGGATCAACAAGTGGATGACACGACACGTATTCAGAATTCCTTATCTGTGACAGACTCGGCCACCGGTGTTAAGACAACTAACTTTAGTTTTGGCACGACAAAGAGAATTAATGAGGAGATTGAATTGGCTTCTGTCCGCACATTCGGAACAAGCCCGGATGAAAATAAAACAGGCAGTAAATACAGTATTATCCGAGAGAAAGATGGAAAGAGATTGGAAGGATCTTTAACTCGATCGTATTTAGAATCCGACAGCGCCGTTACCCGGTCAAATATCTTCGGTTTATCCGGTGAAATTGACGACCGCTGGGCCTTGAGCGGAAGTTATGAAAAGGGTGAGGTGCAAAACTTGGATGGAGAAACGACCTTAAGAGACGCGTTATCCATCGGCATCGGTTATGTTAAAAAGGATCCTGAAAAAGGAAAGGTTCTGGAAAGTTCCA
>JAGQKQ010000215.1 GCA_020430005.1 Candidatus Omnitrophota bacterium | reverse complement strand
CAATAAATCTTTGAAAGATTTCTTAAGTAAGACATAAAGAATATAAATTGAGTAGGTAGGCTGCATAGAATCAAGGCGTTTTGAAAAAGCCTCTGACTCGTTCTCAACTTTTAAAAGTTTAGTAAAGGCTTGCTTAATATCAACATTAGCTACAACATATTTAGATTTGATTAATCGTCCATTCGAACATTCAACTCCACAAACTTTTCCTCTGGAAATAATAATTTGTTTCACCTCTGTTTTTAAGATAATTTTTCCTCCTTTCTTTTCAAACATAGCTACTATTGAATCTGGTATTGTCTGCATCCCCCCCTTAGGATAATATCCACCAGAAACTATAAACTTCTTTAAAAGAGCAAAAGCAGTAATCGCCGATGTATTTTCAGGCAGAGAACCAATATTACCCAGAAACATAGCAAAAATTAATCTTAATTCTTTTTCTAAAAAATATGTGTTTAATACTTCGGCAAAAGTTTTTTTTCTAAATTTGGAATAAATACGAATAAATTCATTTTTTGAAATTATAGTAAAAAATTTTTGGATTGCGAGTGAATCTCTGGGATACGCTTTTTGAAACGACATGGTTGTCTTCTCTATGTCATGCACAACATCAATTCTTTTAGAAGATGTAATTATTGTGTCAGTGGGGTTGGGCCTGATAAGATTTATATCACTCTGAAGATCTAATTCGAAAAATATTTTATGAAGAATACTTCCTTCCTCACAGTTTTGTATGGCATGTATTGTTGTATCAAATAAAAATCCTCTCCTATTAAAAGTTGTACAGTATCCCCCAGGCTGACCATTTTTTTCCACAACTAAAACTTTAAAACCTGCCCTAGCCAAATAGGCTGCAGTCACAAGTCCGCCTATTCCAGCACCAACAACAATTACATCATATTTATCTTCCTTCATTTTATCCCACTCCAAAAACAACACAAGCATTGTTTCCACCAAAAGCCGATGCATTGTTCAACGCAACGTCAACTTTAGCCTCAAGGCTCGCATTTGGAACACACTTAATATTGCACTCCTCATCAAATTCTTCGTAATTTATAGTCGGCGGAATGATATTATTTTTTATACTTAAACTACAGGCCACTGACTCAAGCGCAGAAGCGGCCCCCATTGTATGCCCGAGCATTGATTTTATTGAACTCATATAAACCTGCTCAACACTTTCATTAAAAACTGCTCGCACCCCTAAAACTTCTATTTTGTCGTTCTCGACCGTTCCTGTTCCATGTGCACTTATATAATTAACTTCATTAAAATCTACTTTTGAACTATGTAATGCTCTTTTAATAGCACTTGCAATACCACTGACCAAAGGATCCGTCATATGATTCGCATTACAAGACAAGCCGTAGCCCAAAACTTCGGCATATAAATTCGCACTACGGCTCTTTGCACTTTTCATAGACTCTAAAATAAGAACCCCTGCTCCTTCACCCGGGATCATTCCCTTTCGATTTTTGTCAAAAGGTTGACACTTTTCCGGTGCTACCGTATAAAGACGATTAAAACCCGTATATACGATTCGAGAAAACGGGTCACTTCCACCAACAATAGCTAAATCACACTTATTCGATTTAATCAAATCATAGACAAATCCAACAGCATAGTTTCCAGCGGCACAAGCCGTAGAAAACACAACTACATGACCTGTTGTCTGCAATTCATGGGCAACATTTGCACTTAAAGAGCCTGCCGGATACACTGTTGTTAGAGCGGCGTTGCGAAAAATATTTTTCTGAGTATAAACAACATTGTTTATGCTTTCAAGAATACCAATTTCTCCCGTGGTCGTCCCCATACAGACACAACTATTAGGTGGAAGCTCCTCTTTTTTTAAACCAGCATCCTCCAAGGCCATTTTACTCGCCGCAATGGCCATTTGAGAAGCTCTTCCTATTTTCGAAGCCTTCTCTGCACTCATAAATTGGGTAGGATCAAAATTCTTTACTTCTCCAGCATAATGGCGATCGTACTGTGATGTATCAAAGGCTGTTACTCGGCTGATACCTGATTTTCCAGCAATTAAGTTTTTCCAAAATTCTGGCCAGCCAATCCCAATAGAAGAAACGACTCCCAGCCCTGTAACAACGACTCTTCTCTCATCATTATCATCATTCATAAAGCTTTTACTACTATCCTTTCAATGATCCTAAAATCATACACGCACAACTGCCATTGGGTCCGAAATTAATAACCAATACTGTTTTTACCTGTTGCGCACGAGCTTGATTCGGCACATAGTCCAAATCGCACTGTTTGTCTGGTTCTTCTAAATTAACAGTCGGTGGCAGGAAGCCTTTTGTGAGCCCCCCTAACGAAGCCGCAACGGCTAGAGCTCCTGAAACACTATAACATTCTCCCACCATTGATTTTACAGCACTTACCGGAATTTCATAGCTTTGTTTTCCAAAAATTTCTTTAATGGCGTCAGTTTCAATTTTATCTGCAGCCTGACTGGAATTAGCATTAGCACAAATATAATCAACCTCTCTTGGCTCAAGACCAGCATCATTTAAACAATTTTTAATAGCTGCTTTTACCCCTATACCCTTGGGGTTATAAGCATTAACATGATACGGATCAAAATAATAACCAAATCCCAAAACTTCTCCTAAAATTTCAACACCCCGTTCACAAGCATGATCATAATCTTCCATTGCGATTAAACAGGCCCCTTCCCCAAAGGTTACACCATTACGTCGTCGGTCAAAGGGACAATTGATAAACTCTTCACCTTTCTTCGAACCGGATAGACATCCCAGTTGATGAAATCCCCAAAAGGTTTGTGGGCATAATTCCTCAACCCCACCAGCCAAGACAACCTTAACGCGATCCATTTTGATAAAATCGTATGCATAACTCATCGCGTCAAGACTGGCGGTAAACCCTGTTGAAATAGTGGTATTAAAGCCTTGGATATTATGCCAAATAGAAACCTGACTGGCAGGAGAATTAATAACTGTGTTAGGAAAGAAGGCGGGGTTTGTATAGCGCGGGCCTTCCTTTAGCGTGACCTCATCAAAATCACTAATACTTTTTAAACTTCCCAAAGTACAACCCACTGAAACACCAATATCATCAGTATTTTCTTCAGTAATGATCAGTTTACTATCATCAATCGCCATCTTTGCAGCTGATACTAATAGTTTTGTACTCCTGTCCAGCGTGCGTAGACCCTTGGGGCCCAGGTAAATTTTGGGATCAAAATCCGAAATTTCGCCGGCCATATTGGTAAAAAAAGAACCTGTTTCAAATAAAGAAACAGGTTTATAGCCTACGCGTCCTTCTTTCAGGGCCTGCCAGTATTCCTCTTTTCCTTGCCCGTTACTTGCTAGAACACCTAATCCCGTTATAACAACGCGTTTTTTCATAAGCTGAAACTTCACTATTCGTTCGTATTCTAAAAGACATCTAATATTACGATTTGTTATTTTCTAGAATGTCCTGGACAATTTGAATTGTGCTATTCAATGTCGTAAATTTTGCCAACATTTCTTCAGGAATTACAATCCGGTATTTCTTTTCTATCCCTGCAAGGATTTCTAACGCCATCATTGAATCCATTCCCAAATCCTTTACAAATTTAGCATCACCTTCAATTTCTGAAGGCTCT
>JAGQKQ010000214.1 GCA_020430005.1 Candidatus Omnitrophota bacterium | reverse complement strand
AATACAATCAATATCTGGCGTTTTGAGCACAATCTTGATTTTGTAACGATTGACCAAGTCTATTACCATCTCTTTCATCGCCTTGGGGCGCTTCTTGTCCTGATCGGTCTTTGTCTATTGAATTATTTTGGCATTAAAACTTATAAAGGGAACAAAACCGTTATGCGGACACTTTATTGCTTGGATGGAATTATCCTTTTACAAATCACTCTCGGGATCGCAACGGTTTTATCTCTAAAAGGACCGTTTATTACCAGTTTACATGTGGTAACAGGAGCCGCCACACTAGGATTATCATTTTTGCTGCTCTTAAGAACGGCGCCTTTATCATTTAAAGTGTTTAAAGAGGCCGTCTTCGGCTAAATTACAAATGAAAAAAATATTATCAGCCTATCTTGAGTTAACAAAACCGCGAATTGTCTTTATGATTCTCGTTACAACCGTTTTGGGATATTATCTGGGCGGTAAAGGCATCAATTCCTGGCCGGTTCTTTTTTACCTGATTATCGGCGTATCCTTAACCTGTGCCGGAGCCAGTGTCCTGAATCAGTACCTTGAGCGGGAATATGATTCCAAAATGACGCGTACACGGAATCGTCCAATTCCTTCAGGAAGAATTACAGCCGATGCCGCACTTACTTTCGGTATCATTCTTTCCTTAGTCGGATTATTTATTCTTTATGTTGAGGTTAATATTCTGACAGCTTTTTTAAGTCTGTTGACGACTTTTCTTTATGTTATGGTTTATACACCGATGAAACGGGTTAGCTGGCTTAATACAACAGTTGGTTCGGTCCCGGGGGCTATTCCACCTTTAGGTGGCTGGGCGGCGGCCACAGGGACGCTCGATTTTAATGCCGGCATGCTGTTTCTTATTCTTTTTGTCTGGCAGCATCCCCATTTTTACGCAATTGCCTGGCTATGCCGGGAAGATTATCAAAAATGCGGTTTTCAAATGTTATCTGTCATTGACCCTGACGGTGACCGGATGTTCCGTCATACATTATTCTATGCGGCCATTCTTGTTCCTGTTTCTATTATTCCCGTCTTTACCGGACAAACAGGACTATTGTACTGTATTGGCGCTTTACTCGTCGGCTGTGCCCAGCTTTGGATCAGTCAGTTATTTGTTAAAACACGCACACACGCCGATGCGGTCAAACTACTCAAGGCCAGCGTTTTTTATCTTCCAACCATCTTTATTTTAATTTTATTGGATACCCGTTTTTGATATGAAAAAGAAACTGCCGGTTATTATTATCATAATTGTATCGCTCATTTTGTTTACCGCGTTTGCCGTTTTTGCCTTCATCCACGAAATGAACCGGCCTAAACTTCCTGAAATCGGATTGGTCAAACCTTTTGAACTAATCACAGCGGATGGGGAAAATTTCTATTCCGCCCAAAAACTCAATGGACGCGTGTGGATTGCCGATTTCTTTTTTACAACCTGTTCGGATATCTGCCCGATGATGACAAAAAGCATGGCGACCTTAAACCGTAGTTTTGAAACCGTTCCCGGTGTTTCACTGGTTTCAATTACCGTTAATCCGGAACAGGATACACCGGAAACACTCAAGAAGTATGCCAAATCGTATGAAGAAAAGCATAATAAGAATCCGGAAAACTGGTATTTCTTAACCGGCGACCGCGAAGCGATCCGTAAAATTGTTGTCGAAAGTTTTAAGCTCGGCTCCGTTGAAGAACCGATTTATCACAGTTCATATTTTTCCCTGGTTGACCGTAATGGCTATATCCGCGGCTACTATGATGGAACTGTAGAGGAAGACGTCAACCGGCTTTTTAAAGACGTCGGACGATTACTTAAAGAACGCTAATGACATTTCATCCTTTTCCAACCTGGAACGCCTCATTAAACGCGATGGCAGCTGTTTTTCTTATCGCCGGATGGTGGGCTATCAAAAACGGTAACAGCGCCCGTCATCAACGGATGATGGTATCCGCTTTAATCTGTTCAACCGTTTTTCTGGTCAGCTATGTCACTTATCATATCCTTAAACAGGGTGTCGTCACCAAATACCAGGGAGAGGGGATATGGCGGGTTATTTATTTCACCATTCTTGGCACACACACACCACTAGCCGCTATTATTGTCCCGTTCTGTATAGCCGCCGTTTACTTTGCTATCCAAAAAGATTTCCGCAAACACACACTGATCACACGCTGGTTAATGCCCGTCTGGTTATACGTATCCATCACCGGTGTTCTAATCTATCTTATGCTGTACGTTTTCTAATACCGAAGAGTTTAAGAAGAGAGCGGCCCATTTTTTTTTCTTTTTCCCAGAAGAAGGGAAACTGCCCGAGAACAAAGCCGAAAATTAAAAGATTAAGTTGATAAAGCGGTACAATGAGCGGAATATAGACGCAGACTTTAATCCACAACGACGTTTCGTGTGTAATACCCAGAAAATGAAAAACCGGCCGCCGCTCAAACCCGATACAGGCACCGGCCAGGGCAAAGACAAGGTTAATCAGAAAAAAATCCCAATTGCTTTTAATACCCCATTTTGCTTTAAATTTCTTAAATAACTCTTTCATAATCATTCCTTAAAAGGTTGTCACAATAAAATAAACACCGGCAACCAATACGATGACCGCAAAAAGTGCCAGGACCCAGATCATAAACTGGAAACCGTCCGCGCCGGAATCAAACTTTAATACTGTTTTTAACTTCGTTTTACTCATTGTTTTAATAAAAACCGGTCAATAATCCATCCCGAGCAAAAGAAACCGGCCCCGATTAACAAACTGCGGTGACTCATCAATTCGGGAAAATGGCGCAGGAAATCAATAAGAATAACGCTTAGCCCCAGAAACTGTAATATTTTTCCGATGTAATATACCATATAATGTGTTATGTTCTATGTGTTACGTGTTATGAAAACCTTATCTCTTAAAACTTACTTCGTACCTCTTGTTACGCCCGACATTTCCAGAATCAGTTCGGTATTTTGTTTAAAACACACATGCTCGATTACTTTTATACGGATATAATGAACAACGCACCCGATGAAAATAAACTGATAAATCCAGCGGGGAACGCGATACGTGTCCACAGCCCCAACCAAAATAAACAAGATAATCATAAAAAGGATATTCAATAACTGCGGCGGATAAATTTTGCGTTTCAAATCAATGGAACGTTTATGAAACTCAGGGCCAAGTTTATGCGTCTGGGTATATTCTTTCACACTCACGCCCGTTCCAACAAAGAAAAACATCACCAGCGTCTCCGTAAAAAAATAAAGGACGCAGGTGAAGATCATAAATGTCACATGACCGGCATGAAAAATAGGAAAATTTGTAAAACTCTGGGCGAACGCGACAAGAAGGGCAATAAAGGTTACCAAACTCATCACATAACAGGTAATCATGAAAAACCACATGGAATTTGTCCAGTTTTAAGATCTACGTAGATCTGATAAAAAAATCCCCCACACCAAAACAGACGTTATGACGCGGGGGATAAGGGAAGTTCACAAAAATTTATTGATCCGCCAGCGGCTCTTTTTTCTCTGTAATCACCGGTAAATCGGCGGCTTTATCAGCATTCATTTGTGTATAGCTTTTCCACTGCTCCGGAACATCTTCTTCAGTATAAATTGCCTGTACCGGACACTCTGG
>JAGQKQ010000213.1 GCA_020430005.1 Candidatus Omnitrophota bacterium | reverse complement strand
ATTCGCGGGGTTGGTCATGCCTGCGAAGCGCTTCGTCAGGATTTGATCTTTCATATTACAAACGGAACAAATCCGCTAAATTCCAATAATGTGGGTGGCATTATTTTTGCCGACATTATTGAAAACCGGAAACAGGTTGAAGCGGCAATGGCCGCCGGAACACCGTGCATGATTATCAATAATCATGCTGACGATCTGGATGTAAGCTATATCGCGGTTGACAATAAGGCCGGAGGACAAACCGCGGCGGATTATTTAACCAGTCTTGGCCACAAACGGATTGCAACCGTCACCGGAAATCTAAGCACTCAGGCGGGTCTTGAGCGTTTCGAGGGTTTTAAAAAACATTTGGACAAAAAGAATATTGATCTGCCGGATGAATATGTGTTTAAAGGCGATTATTCCCGCCGTTGCGCCCGTAACGCGATTGAACAGTTTCTGGCATTATCCAACCCGCCAACGGCCATTTTTGCCGCCAGTGATGAAATGGCACTGGAAGTTATTGCGACATTATTAGAGAAAGGGAAGAAAGTTCCCGAAGATATGTCCATCGTTGGATTCGATGATAATCCTTCCTGTTTGTATGGCCCTGTCGGTTTAACGACGATACGTCAGCCTTTATTTGAAATGGCCGAAGAGTCGGTCAAGACGCTCAATGCTATTGTGAATGAAAAATTGGAAGGATCTCAGAAAAAGATCCTTGAACCCGATCTCGTTATCCGCGAATCTTGTGCCTCGCTTAGCCGCTAGTTTTTAGTCACTCGTTTTTAGAATAGTAAAACAATTACCAATAACTTAAATACCAGGCACCAGCCGCTAATCTTGACAATTACCCATTTTCAGGGTATTTTAGGTACAATTATGAACAAAATTGAAACATATTATGATTGTATTGTGATCGGTGCCGGCCATGCCGGTGTAGAGGCGGCTCTGGCGTCCAGCCGGATGGGGGCGAAAACCCTGATGGTGACGCTGTTTCGTGACACGATCGGCCAGATGAGCTGTAATCCGGCCATTGGTGGTGTCGGAAAGGGGCAGCTGGTCAAAGAAATCGACGCCCTGGGTGGCGAGATGGGACTTGCGGCCGATCGGACCGGGATTCAATTCCGCCAGCTCAATGCCTCAAAGGGGCAGGCTGTGCGTTCGTCCCGCTGTCAATCCGACCGCAAACAATACAAGCTATACATGCAGAATGTGGTGCGCCTGCAGAAGAATCTGGATGTTCTGGAAGATAAAGCCGGGGAGATTCTGGTTCAGAACGGACGTGTAACCGGACTTAAAACAGAATCCGGTATTACCATTTCCTGCCAATCGGTTATTGTGACAACCGGAACATTCTTAAACGGACGTATTCATGTCGGTAAACAAATCACAGCTGGCGGACGCGTGGGCGAACCGAATTCTACGCGTTTAGCAGATAATATCCGCGATCTGGGTTTTCAGGTGTTGATGTTTAAAACCGGAACCCCGCCACGCTTGGATGGAAGGACCATTGATTTCTCCAAACTGGAACCCCAACATTCCGATAATCCACCGGTTCCGTTTTCGTTTAGAACACCGGGCATTCCTAAAGAGCAAAAATTATTGCCGTGTCATATTACATATACAAGTGAAGAAACACATCAAATTATTCAGGACAATATGCATTTATCACCCATGTATTCCGGGCAGATTGATGCCACCGGTGTTCGTTACTGTCCATCTATTGAAGATAAGCTGAAAAAGTTTTCCGGTAAATCCCGTCATCAGGTTTTTCTGGAGCCGGAAGGTTTAGACACCGACGAGTATTATCCAAATGGCATCTCCACCGGACTACCGGAAGATGTGCAACTCAACTTTGTGCGTACCATTCCGGGATTGGAGAATGTCAAAATGAATCGACCGGGATATTCGATTGAACATGGTGTTATTCCGCCGACATCCATTAAACCCAGTATGGAAACCAAAACGGTTCGGGGATTATTTCTCGCCGGACAAATTAACGGAACAACCGGTTATGAAGAAGCGGCCGCGCAAGGTTTGATGGCCGGTATTAATGCTGTGTTATACAGCCGGGATGAAGCGCCGTTTATTCTAAGACGGGATGAAGCTTACATTGGGGTTTTACTGGATGATTTAACGACTAAAGGGACAGAAGAACCGTATCGCATGTTCACATCGCGAGTGGAATACCGTTTAATTGTGCGCGAGGATAATGCCGATAAACGTCTGGCGAAATACGGTCACCAGTATGGATTATTAAGTCCGGAAGATTTCGCGGCGGTTGAAAATAAATACGCATTAATTGATAAAGAAGTAGAACATCTCCGCAGTACTGTCATTCGTCCCGGAACCGAACTGGATGAAAAACTCAAAGAACGGGCTAGTACACCGTTAACCCGGCCGACGGCTTTAAGTGATATCCTGAAACGTCCGGAAGTGGATTATAATCTGATTGCCCCTTATGACGGATCACTGAAAGACTTTCCACAACAAGTAATTAACCAGGTGGAATACGAAATCAAGTATGAAGGATTTATTCAGCGTCAGCTTAAAGACGTTGAAAAGTTTAAGCATATTGAAAATATTAAAATCCCTGAAGATATGGATTATGACCGGATCGAAGGCATTTCCATTGAAATCCGGCAAAAACTCAAGCAATTCCAACCGCTTACCCTGGGACAAGCTAACCGGATTTCCGGTGTTACCCCGGCGGCCATTTCCGTCTTAATGGTTTATCTGCGTAAAATCAGTCTCCAGCGTCGTCAGGACACCTCACCGGCCAAATAATTTGACATTTTTAAGGCCTTGATGATATAATCAAAACCATATTTTGCTTCGTTATTTCATGTAATATTATACATTTCAATAGGTTTTGTTTCTCTGAACGGTTTGTGGGAGGGACTTAACCCAACACAATGGAGGTTGATTATGGGACCAACAGCAACGGGAGGAAAAATGAAAATCGCTGATGACATTACACAATTAATCGGAAACACGCCGCTTGTCCGTTTAAACAAATTAACAAAAGGATGCCACGCGGATGTTGTTTTAAAACTGGAATTTTTTAATCCGTTAGGATCGGTTAAAGATCGTATCGGTTTTGCCATGATTGAAGCGGCTGAGCGCGATGGCAAAATTGATCCGGCCAAAACAACTATTCTGGAGCCGACATCCGGAAATACGGGAATCGCGTTGGCCTTTGTTTCGGCTGTAAAAGGATACAAATGTACATTAACCATGCCGGATACGATGAGCTTGGAACGCCGTGCGTTGTTAAAGGCTTTAGGCGCGAACCTGGTTTTAACACCGGGCGCGGAAGGAATGAAGGGCGCGATTAACAAGGCCAAAGAATTAGCCGAAAGCGATTCAAACTATTTTGTGCCGCAGCAGTTTGAAAACCCGGCAAACCCGGAAGTTCACCGTAATACAACAGCGGAAGAAATATGGAACGATACGGATGGTAAAGCCGACATCCTTATTTCCGGTATCGGAACAGGTGGAACAATCACCGGTGTTTCAGAAACATTAAAGAAAAAGAAACCGGGATTCAAAACCGTCGCCGTTGAACCGGCCGGTTCTCCGGTGCTATCAGGTGGATCACCGGGAAAACATAAAATTCAGGGAATCGGCGCGGGATTTGTTCCGGCAATCTTAAATACGGACATTA
>JAGQKQ010000212.1 GCA_020430005.1 Candidatus Omnitrophota bacterium | reverse complement strand
GAGAAACTGAATGCCCTGGGTGTGCATTATATTGAGGGGGGATGGCCGGGCTCAAATCCGAAAGATAAAGATTTCTTCAAACATTATAAAGGAAAAGATCTGAAGAATTCCACGATTGCCGCTTTTGGTTCAACACGCCGGGCCAATATTCAATGCGCGGACGATGCCAACTTGAAAGAGCTGATCAACTCGGCCGCATCCACCATTACCATCTTTGGAAAAAGCTGGGATCTGCACGTCACCGATGTCATCAAAACAACATTGGATGAAAATCTAAAAATGATCGGTGAATCCGTTGCCTTCTTAAAAAAGAAAAAGAAGGAAGTGTTTTACGATGCCGAGCACTTTTTTGATGGTTATAAGAACAATCCGGAATACGCCTTGAAAACGATCTACGCCGCGCAAGATGCCGGAGCGGATTGCATCATCTTATGTGATACCAATGGCGGTTCGCTTCCGAGTGAAGTTGAAAAAATCGTTACCGAAGTGAAAAAGCAATTAAAGACTCCTTTAGGTATCCATTGCCATGACGATTTGGATATGGGGGTGGCCAACAGTATCGCGGCGATCGATGCTGGCTGCACGCATGTGCAAGGAACGTTTAACGGTTTGGGCGAGCGTTGCGGAAACGCCGATTTATGCACGATTATCGGCATCCTTCATACAAAATTAAAACGTGAGTCTATATCGTCTAAAAACGTGATCAAATTAATGGAGACGGCTTATTTCATCAGTGAAATCAGTAACTACAAAGTGCAAGACAATGCGGCATTTATCGGGCATTCGGCGTTCGCGCATAAGGGAGGCGTGCATATCGATGCCATGATGAAAAATCCTTTGGCGTATGAACATGTCGATCCGTCGCTTGTCGGTAATCACCGCCGGTTTGTTACATCGGAATTGGCCGGAAAAATGCCGATCATTAAAAAAGCCGAACAGTTTGATGTGAAGCTGGATAAAAAATCGCCGGAAGCCAAGAAGATTATGGAAGCGCTTCAGAAGAAAGAACACAGCGGTTATCAGTTTGAAGCCGCCGATGCCTCATTTGAGTTGTTTATGAAACGGTCACTCAAGAAATATAAACCGTTTTTCCAGCTGGAAGGTTTTCGTACCGCTTCAGAAAAACGTTTTGACGGACAAGTATTTGCCGAGGCGACCGTCCGTGTCAGTGTTAATGGCGAAAGTATTTATGCGGCCAGCGATGGTGATGGCCCGGTTGATGCTTTGGATAAAGCGCTGCGGGAAGCCTTGCGCAAATTTTATCCTTCTCTCAAAGAAATGCACCTAACCGATTACAAAGTTCGCGTACTGGATTCAAAAGAGGGGACCGCGGCCAAAGTGCGTGTTCTTATCGAGTCCCAGGATGGGGCCGACGCGTGGACCACTATGGGTGTGCATGAAAACGTTATCGAAGCCAGTTGGGAGGCATTAACCGACAGTATTGAATATAAATTGCTGAAGGATAAGAAATAGATAGCGATTTGTTTACAAATCGCAATAAGGTTATACGTTTTGAAAAAACCGCGATGCTTCTGCGCGGTTTATTCAGTATAACCGCGGGCACTTGATACTGGATTCTAGAAATAAATATGAAAAAGATATTTTGAAATGAAATCCATTTAGATTCCCGCTTTCGCGGGAATGACATAAAAGAAAGGCTACACCATGACAAAAAAAATTATTACTACCATTTTTTTAAGTTGCGCATTGTCTTTAACATTCACAAATCCAGCCATTGCTAAAGACAAAAAAGTCGAACTGAAAACCAATAAAGACAAAACCAGCTATATTGTGGGAAGAAACCTTGTCAGTTCACTCGGTCCGGTCAAAGATGAAATTGATATTGATCTTGTGATGGAAGGAATCAAAGACAGCCTCAACGGCAAAGAATCCCGTGTTACCGGTGAAGAAGCTCAAGTCCTTATGCAAGAATTAGCCCAAAACGTGCAGCAAAAAGTAATCAAGCAGCAAAAAGAAATCTCAACAAAAAATGCTGAAGAGGGCGAAGCTTTTCTGGCCGCGAATAAAGAAAAAGAAGGCGTTAAAACTACGGAAAGTGGTTTGCAGTATCTTGTGTTAACCGAAGGGGATGGACCTACTCCCACCGCCGCGAGCCGTGTAAAAGTGCACTATAGCGGAACATTAATTGACGGAACAGAATTTGACAGTTCCTATAAACGTGGGCAGCCGGCCGTCTTTCCGGTTGGAGCTGTTATCAAAGGCTGGACCGAAGCATTACAAATGATGAAGGTCGGCAGTAAATACAAACTTTTTATTCCGTCAAACCTGGCTTATGGAAAGCAGGGCGCCGGCGCCATCGTTGGCCCGAATGCCGTTCTCATCTTCGAAGTCGAACTTTTAGGAATAGAAGAGTAAAATAAAGTTACTGGTCACTCGTCGCTCGTTGCTAGAAACCGCGAGCGACCAGAAACGAGCAACGAGCAACTAGATATTATGGAACTACCAAAACGATTTGATTTTAAAGCGATTGATGAAAAGTGGACGAAGTGCTGGGTGGATGAAAATTATTTCCACGCCACACCTAAAGCGGAAAAAACACCGTACACCATTGTCATTCCACCACCAAATGTAACGGGCATCCTGCATATGGGCCACGCGCTCAATAATACTCTGCAGGATATCATCATCCGGTATAAACGGATGAATGGTTATGAAGCCTGCTGGATGCCGGGAACCGATCATGCCGGAATCGCCACACAAAACGTCGTTGAGAAGCAGCTCGCGAAAGAAGGGAAGACCCGCCATGATGTCGGCCGGGAAAAACTCCTGGAACGTTTGTGGGACTGGAAACAACAGTATGGCGATACCATTATTCATCAGTTGGAAAAACTCGGCGCCTCCTGCGACTGGCCTCGTACCAGCTTTACCATGGATGAAAATTACAGCCATGCGGTCAAAAAAGTCTTCATTGATTTATACAATAAAGGTTTGATTTATCAGGGTGAGCGTATTATCAACTGGTGCCCGCGCTGTCACACCGCCTTATCCGATGAAGAAGCGGAACATGAAGAAAAGCAGGGAACACTCACTCACATCAAATATCCGTTAAAAGATAATCCGAATGAATTTATTACCGTGGCCACAACGCGTCCGGAAACCATGCTGGGCGACACCGCTGTTGCTGTTAACCCCAACGATGACCGCTACAAAAAATATATCGGCAAAACATTAGTCCTTCCATTAATGGACCGCGAAATTCAGGTGATTGCGGATGAATTTGTAGACCCGGCCTTCGGAACCGGTGCCGTAAAAGTTACACCGGCCCATGATCCTAACGACTTTCAAATGGGGGAACGTCATAATCTGGAAATGATCAATATCATGAATCATGACGGTGTTTTAAACGCGAAGGCCGGTACATTTGAAGGGCAAGATCGTTTTGATGCCCGTAAGGCCGTGGTCAAAGCCCTGAAAGAGATTAATTTAATTGTCAAAGTGGAGGACCATACCCACGCCGTCGGCCATTGTTACCGTTGTCACACGATTGTGGAACCTTATTTATCTAAACAGTGGTTTGTCAAAATGGCACCGTTAGCCAAACCGGCCTTAGAGGTTGTTCAAAGTGGGAAAGTCAAATTTTATCCTGATCGCTGGACTAAAACATACACTAACTGGATGGAAAATATCCGTGACTGGTGTATTTCC
>JAGQKQ010000211.1 GCA_020430005.1 Candidatus Omnitrophota bacterium | reverse complement strand
TCTCTTGTCGGTATACCGGGGAAAAGAATATCTGGGAGATATTAGAATTACCCGTGTTCAGCCGGAAATGTCCGCCGCTGATCTTGTCCCGCCGTTTTCTGCGCAACTTGTTCGTAAGAACGACCAGGTTGTTTCAAAATAATGAAACTCACAGTTAAATCAGTCTCCAAATTAAAAGGCAAGGTTCGTTTACCGGCTTCAAAGTCCTATTCTATCCGGGCGTTTATGATTGCCGCCTGCGGAGGGCAGTCGGTTATTAAGCATTCGTCCAACTGTGACGACGCGCTTGTTTCTATGCGTGTCGCTCAGCAGCTTGGTGCAAAAATCAAAGCATCCGCTCAGCGTTCTTACAATGTCGACGCGCGTGTGCAAAAGGCAGCGGCTTCGGTGATCCGGGTTCGTGAATCCGGTACAGTTTTAAGGTTTGTATTGCCTCTGTTGGCTCTCCATGAAAAATCTTTCCAAGTTGTCGGACAAGGCACGCTGGTTGGACGTCCCAATACATTTTTAAATCAGGCCTTACGTAAAATGGGTGTTGATATTAAAGGGCAGGGTACAAAAGAAAGTGTTCCGATCCATGTCCGCGGCGGTAAATTGAAGGGGGGGGAAGTATCGATCGACGGCAGTTTAAGCTCCCAATTTATTTCGGCGTTGCTAATTACCGCCCCCAGATTGTCTCAAGATTTAAATTTAACCCTGACCGGCAAAAAATTGGTATCGACCGACTACATTACTATGACATTGCAGGTTTTAAAAAAGGCCGGCATTGATATTCAAAAACAATCTCCCCGGTCTTACAAGGTCAAAGCCGGACAAAAATTTAAGGGATTAAAAAATTTTACAGTTCCTTCCGATTATGGGTTGGCTGCGTTTTTGTTAGCTGCCGGCGCATTGGTTGATTCCAACATCAAACTGGATGGGCATTTAAAAGATGACCTTGTTCAGGCCGATGGTCATATTGTTCCGTTATTGCGTAAAATGGGTGTTCGTTTTCAGAAAACGAACACGTCAATCCATATTAAAGGGCCGTTCAATTTGAAGGGCGGTCAGTTTTCCTTAAAAGATTGTCCGGACCTGGTTCCGATTATGTCTGTTCTGGCGTTATTCGCCAAAGGGAAAACCCGTCTTTATAATATCCAGCATGCCCGGGCCAAAGAGTCGGACCGGATTAGTGACCTTCGCAAGGAGCTTTTGAAAATTGGTGCCGATGTTCGGGAAACCAAAAATGAGCTGATCATTGTTCCGCAACCCTGCTATAAAGAAAACGTTGAGCTGGACCCGCATAAAGATCATCGTCTGGCGATGAGTTTCGCTGTTCTTGGGCTGAAACTTGGTGTCACTATTAAAGATATTGAATGTACCCACAAATCCTACCCCGATTTTGTCCGCGATTTTAGGACGATCGGAGCCCGCGTTTCCAAATCCAAAATTTAAATTGACAGAAATTTTCATTTAATATATTATTATTCAAGTATTTATAGTAATAGATCTTCTCATTTTGGGCCTCTAAGGAGTGAGGCGGTTAGTGTTTATTAGACAGATTTGTCTTTTAAGCAGAAACTCATCTCAAGGACTGTCTTCATGTTACAAAAACTGATCAAGCTTTTCCGCAAACTCTTTAACTACATTCTCGGATTATTCTCTAATGACATTGGTATTGACCTTGGAACAGCGACAACCCTTGTTTTCGTAAAGGGTGAGGGCGTTGTTTTGTGCGAGCCTTCGGTGGTGGCGATTGAAAAAGACACCAATCGTGTTGTCGCCGTTGGGGAAGAGGCCAAAAAGATGCTTGGTCGTACGCCCGGTAACATTGTTGCAATCCGCCCGATGAAGGATGGGGTTATTTCTGATTTTGAGATTACTGAGGCGATGTTGAAATATTTTATCCGCAAAGTTCATGGCCGTAAAAAATTGTTAAGTCCGGCTATGGTGATTGCGATTCCTTCCGGTATTACAGCGGTAGAAAAACGTGCGGTCAGGGATTCCGGAGAGCGGGCCGGCGCGCGCAGTGTGGAACTTATTGAGGAACCCAAGGCGGCAGCAGTTGGTGTCGGTCTGCCTGTCGAAGAAGCCGCCGGAAACATGATTGTGGATATCGGGGGTGGTACCACCGAATTTGCTGTTATTTCTTTAGGAGGTTTGGTTTATGCCAAATCTATTCGTATTGCCGGGGACGAAATGGATGCGGCTATTATTGAGTATCTACGTAAGACATACAATTTGATGATCGGTGAACGAACAGCGGAAGAGATTAAAATTCGTATCGGTTCCGCGTATCCTCTGGAAGAAGAATTGAATATGGATGTGCGTGGGCGTGATTTAATTTCCGGTTTACCGAAAACGATATCGATCACTTCCGTTGAAATAAGGGAGGCTTTGCATGATCCCGTTCAGGCGATTGTCGATGCGTCCAAATCAACTTTGGAACAAACACCACCGGAATTAGCCGCTGATTTAATTGATCGTGGGATTGTTATGGCTGGTGGCGGGGCTTTATTGCGAGGATTGGATAAGCGGATTGCGGAAGAAACGGGACTGCCTGTTCATATCGCCGACGACCCACTGACTGCGGTTGTTTTGGGGACGGGTCAAATGTTAAGCATGCCCGCGAGATTACGCAAACGGATTGTTGTTCCCGCCAAATTAGATTTTTAAAACACATCTTTTAATAACCCGAAAACCCTTACGGAAAACCTTAAGGGTTTAATTTTATGATAGTGTGCGAAGAGCCTTCCGGAAAAACATTGTTTATGTTTTAATTCTTCTTGTGCCTTTTTATATTTTCTTTGTTAAGTCCAGCACATTTACCAGCCTGAAATTTCATCTTGTTAACGCTATTTCCGCTCCTGTTAAACTTCTTTCCATCCCTTTCCAGGAAATCAAAAAAATTCTTTATTATCATCGTACGTTTGAAGAGTATAAGCGTCTTAAACGGGAGGTGAGTACCTTGCAAGCCCGCCTGATCGGACAGGAAGAGGTGATCCGGGAAAATTCTCGTCTGGAAAAACTTTTAGAATTTAAACGTGAATCTATTTATTCTTCTGTGGCGGCGAGCGTCATCGGACGTAATCCGTCCAACTGGAATTCTTCTATGGTTATTGATAAGGGGTCGGTTGATGGTATCAAGGAAGGGCAAGCGGTTATTAATGCTTTGGGAGTCGTTGGAAAAATTGTCGAGGTCAGCGAACATAAAAGCAAGGTCATTCTTTTGGTAGATCCGCAATTTTCTGTTGCCGCTCTGGTTCAGCGCCCACGGGAGAGCGGTCTTGTTTCCGGAACATTGCAAGGTTATCTTAAATTACAATTTATCAATAAAGACGCGGATATTCAGGTCGGGGATAAAGTTATTACGTCAAAATTAAGTTCGAGTTTTCCGGACGGTTTATTTATTGGAGAGGTTATCCAGGTTATTGATGATCCGCAAGGGGCTTCGGTCGATTGTCTTGTGCGCCCGGCGGTTTCGATATCTCAAATTGAAGATGTTCTTGTTATCTTGAAATAAAATTATGGCAAAAACAGTTATCATACTTATCTTGACCTTTTTCTTTTTCCTGCTGGAATTCTTTTTATTTAATGTCTTCGGACGGACGTTTAAACCGAACTTTCTTATTCTTTTGATCATTTTCTGCAATCTGTTTTGGGGGATTCGGTACAGTATTATTGCGGCCGTTTTCGCCGGAATTATGAAAGA
>JAGQKQ010000210.1 GCA_020430005.1 Candidatus Omnitrophota bacterium | reverse complement strand
GAAGCCAAAAAGTTCTTTCAAAAGAAGCCCAAATAAAGATCCACAAATTAAGTTGTAAGTTGTTTTTAAATAACCAGTTGCGGAGATTATCATCCGGGCATTAAAAACAGCCTAAGCCGCAAAGATGTTAACAAGCAACTAAGTTGCAAATTGACTTGTTTTTGTTTTATGCTATAGTCTAAATATTAGTAATTGGTATCTGGTGCTTTTTGGTTGGCGGAATACTCCCCCTAATCACAGAGCACATATTAAGGATTATATTATGTCCACGGAAAATCAAAATTCTCAAAAAGCCACGGTCGTAAAATTAACAGCCGCAGCGCTGGAAAAGATTAAATCGATGATGGCTAAAGAAGGGAAGGAAGGCCACGGTCTAAGGATCGGGGTTATTCCCGGAGGATGTGCCGGTCTGTCTTATGACCTGCGTTTTCAAAAGAAAGCGTATGACAACGATATCGTCTACCAGCAGGGCGACCTGCAGATTTTTGTGAACCCGGAAAGCATCACTTTTCTTAACGGGACTGAAATCGATTACGTGGATACGCTCAAAGAAAGCGGATTTCAGTACCGTAATCCAAACGCCCAAAATAGCTGTGGCTGCGGAACATCATTTAGTTAACGCTCTTAATCCCCAACTTACGTGCTTTAGGTAGTTTTACTACCATTTTTTCAACATATGGTCGAACGATAGGAGATGATTATGCCGCAGTTTCTTAACAAAAACCACTTCAGCTTCATCTTTACAGCACTCCTGATTACAACCCTTTTTTTAACTTCGCAAACGGCATTTGCCGACAAATTATATTTCACAAATGCGGTAGAAGGTAAAATTCAACGTTCTGAATTAAATGGTGTCAATGTTGAAGATGTCGTTACTAATCTGATTACGGATAATCCCATTTATATTGATATCGATCCTGTAGAAGGAAAGCTATATTGGTCTGAAGGAGGAGGGGGTGCGGCAACCATCGTACGAAGTAATCTGGATGGATCTTTTCCTGAAGTTGTGCTTTCTACTCTGAACGTATTTATAACAAATCCTACCATTGATCCGATCAATAAAAAAGTATATTGGATCCAAAATATTGATGAAATCAAAAGAGCCAACTTTGATGGAAGCGAAGCGGAAACGGTTGTTACCATGTCTTCGCCCGGGCTTATATTAAGCGACATTGAATTGGATATGAATGGAAAGTTATATTGGCTGGCATTTCTAGATGCGACAACCAGTATTATCGAACGGATTAACCTTGAGAATATGGAAAGAGAAGTGATCACCAACGATACTGTTTTTCCTGCACGGGCACTGGCTGTCCACCGTGCCGACAGCAAGGTGTATTGGATTACAGATGCTGTCGGAGTCCGTAACAGCATATGGCGGATGAATCTTGACGGCTCTCAAAGAGAAAAAGTTATTGATTTGCGCAGTACCGGTTCATTTGAACGTTCAGGAAAACTGGAGATTGATTCCGAAGCCGGACGATTATATTGGGCCCAACATTATACGATATCGCGCACAGAATTAAGCGGGGCACGTCTGGAAATAGTTCACGAAGAAGCTCCGTCAACGCGTCCATTTTTTGATATGGAGATTGTAAAGTTTACGATACCTGAACAAATTTCCGATATTTTTATCGGTGATGTCGTTTCACAACAATTAGTCACCGCTGGAGGAACAGCTCCTTATGAATGGACAATAAAGGAAGGCGCATTACCCAGCGGGCTAACGCTTTCAGCGGACGGACTTTTAGAAGGGACCGTTGATAAACTGGGAACATTTCGATTTACCTTACAGGCACAAGATAGTTTGACACAAGTGGCTGAAAGGCGTTTTACTATTACCACGCAAAATCGTTTTGGACCAACAATTTTTCCTCCGTTTCGCCAGACAAATATTAAAAAGGCCGGAAGCCTGGCTGTGCCGGGGCGCATACTGGAATACTGGATTCTGGCTGAAAATAAAAGTGGGTCCACTTTAGATGATTTAGAAATTGCAGAGTTTACCTTTCCGCCGCAAGACTATACGTTTAAAGGGGCAAATCCTCAACAAGATTCGGGTGGAGACGCTATTCCGATTAACCGATGGAATATTGGTTCCTTGGAGTCCGGTGAATCCTCCGTTATAACATATAAAGCCCAGCTTAATCCTGCGCTTTCATTCTCAACTCCAACGGCAGGTCCGGCAATAGTGGGGACAGAGGAAAGCAATAATCAACGCATGGATACTTTGTGGCTTAATATCCTTAAAAATGATGAATGTTGGATTGATACAGATGTTTGTACAAGTAAAAGAGCCCAATGTATTGCGAATAACTGCGGATTATTTAACGAAACGAATAATCCCCTTTGTGATGAATGCCGGGACCCGGTACTTTTTCATAGACCTTTTTATATTGAATGTGGAAGCGGCCAATGTAATGCCTGTGACCAATTCCCGACGGGATGGGCTGTCTCATGCCAGGAAACTACAGGGCCAGTAGATCCTAATGAAAAACACGTTTTAGCCGATACCTATATTCAGCCCGATCAGCTGCTTGTTTATCCGATTCATTATGAAAATATCGGTGAGGTAGAAGCGTTAGATGTTTTTATCACAGATGTTCTTAATCCTGCTCTGGATGATTCAACATTAGAGTTCCTGATTCCGGAAGACGCCAGTTATGATCCGACAACGCGACAAATTACATGGAGTCTTCTGGATCGAAATTTGCAGCCGGGAGAATCTGATTCGGTTTTATTTTCAATTCAACCGTTACCGGACTTGCCTTCCGGAACAGAAATTCACAATGACGCCGAGATTCAATTTGAGGTCTTTGATCCTTTGGTAACGAATGAGGTCGTCAATATCATTGACAGTTCAAATCCCGCCTGTACCATTGACGCACTTCCGGCAGAAATTCCAACGGAAGAGTTTACCGTGTCATGGGCTGGAGAAGACAATGTAGGAGAAATAAAGAATTACTCTGTCTTTTTTACCAAAAACAATGGTGATTTTCAGGCTCTACTTCTTGAAACAACAGAAACCAGTTATGTTTTTACAGGAGAGTTTGGAAACAGTTATCAATTTTTCTGTACAGCCATTGATAAGGCTGGAAATGTTGAAACACAAAGTTTAGAAGCCGAAGCAATGACAAGCCTTGTACAGGGGAATAGTCAGAACCTTAATTTTCAGGGATTTTTCCGTCCGGTCAAAAATCCTCCAGTCAAAAACAAAGTCAAAGCCGGCTCCAGCGTTCCGCTGAGATGGAGCATAACCGATAAAGAGAACAAATTCTTAAATGATCTAACGCTGGTATCGTCGTTGCGGTATCGCATGATAGACTGTGCTGATACTACTGCCGAACCCGGTGAATGGGTTGACGCCCTTAACGCCGGAAAATCTGCTCTGCATTATGATAACAGGGGGAATCATTATGTTTATGTTTGGAAAACACCTAAGAATTTAAACCATCAATGTGTCGAATTTAATCTAATACTAAGCAATGGTGATGTCCATAAACTTTACTTTCACTTTAAAAAAAATATTCCGAGGGATATTTTTATTTGCAGGAAATTTAGGCCTATACTATAATGGCCTCTGTTATTCAATTCGTTAACTCAAACCAAAAAGGATTTTTATGATCTCTTCAAACCGCATTAAAGCTGAAGAAATTCCGGCGACGAACAATATTAAATATGATCCTTTACCAGGATCGCAGAA
>JAGQKQ010000020.1 GCA_020430005.1 Candidatus Omnitrophota bacterium | reverse complement strand
TATTCGCCACCTTCAAGGCGTCTTGTCTATGAATCCAGATACTAACCAATTTCTTGGCATGTTCCGCTTTCGGGTTTTCAATATTAAAAATCGTTTCCTGAATCATCTTCTTTAATTGCTCACGATCTTCCTCCGTTCCACTACGAATACGCAAGGCGTCCAATAGAGGATTAATCTTACCGCGATAGTCTTCAGGCATTTTGAGATCTAAGAAAAACATTTCATCAAGAATTTTATTTAGAATATTAGATTTATTTTCAATGTTTACTGCCGGATCAAGTATGCGGAGAATAGCATTAAACAGTTCTGCATAAATAAACCATACATATTTTTTGGGATTTTCCATTTGCATGGAACGGAAAATCTTTACAGCTCTATATAGCTCTATAGGGCCTCCTTTTCGCACACGGGAGAGAATCAGATGAATATCTACAACATCTCTTGTAGCAATGTATCCTATAACCGATGAAAACATTCCCAATAATACCGAACCTTTAATCGCAATCGAGAAACTTGGAGAAGTTAAAATGGACAACATTCCCGCGTTAACCAAACCAAGAATTCCGATATAAATAAATTGTTCTTTAAAGCAGTCTTCCATTTGATAATAGGCGTCGCTGATCAATGTCGGCTCCTGAACTTTCCGGCTTGTTATTTTGTTTTCCGGAAGCGTAAGCGACGGGCCTTCTTTTTTAATTTGATCCTTTCTGGACTTTTTCTCCCCACTCAACTGACGCAGCCACATTTCATGTTCTTTCTTTTTACGCTTATGTTTACGCCTTTTCATAGCCTTAAAAAATTCCCTTACTTCCGCACGATACACATAGATATCCAATGTGTTGGGAAGAATCTGACGGCCAATCATTTCTCTCAATTCAGAACGACTATCATCATCCAGCGCTGAACTGATCCGCATTAGCACATGGTTTACTAAATTATATTTATCTAGCAGAAGCTTTTCTTCTGATGGAGTTAGCCAATTTTCGATGATCAAAGCCTCCATCTTTTCAATAAGCGCTTTACCATGGATGGCCAACTGACTAACCGGAACCCATGTATTAAATGTTTCCCTTAGTTTCTGGGACCGTTTTAACTGATCAAGAATATCGCCGCGTGTACGGAAAACAACCCTTACCCGCTCCGGACTTTCTTCAAAGAATCCAGAACCGATCAGGCTTAAAATACGGGCGGCCTCCGCGACATTCCCAAAACGAAAGGCAAAAAGAGCCCGACGGTACAACCTTTTATCCAGCCATTCCTTATTATAAGAGAACACACCCCATTGAATAACCTGCTCCGTAATCATTTCAGGAAAAAGAACCGCAATAAGAATAATGCTTAAGACGCTGCTGGTAAAATGGGAAAATACGTATGGCGCGGACAAAATTAAGGTGATATTGTCAATCAATAACAGCACAAAATAATTTAGGGCCGGAAAGCCTAGTCCAAAGACAACATCCCGCCATGGTATTAATGTCTTCTTACGAGGAACTTTAACATTTCTTGTATAAGCCCGACGGTAATCGTCCCATCTTGACCACATGAACTGCCATAACCATAGCATTAGAATAATATACGGAATAAACCCAAGAACCGAGTTATATTGAATAGGATTAACCGAGTGGATAAAGTCAGGCAGGTCTTTCGGAGCTTTTCCTTCAAGGCTATCCTTTGTCAAATGTAATAATGACAGAACAATATTTCTCTGCTGAGGAGTAAGATTTTCATCCGCTTCGGCCATACGAATAGCTTCACGATACCACTCTGCCGGATCTGTATTTTTATAGGCAACCTGTTTTTGCGCTCCCGCCCTGACTTCGGTAAGATGGTATGCCTCCCTACGAATGGCTTCAGGATTGGGCACAAATTTTCCGTTAATACAAACACACACGCTCATTTGATCCAAGACCGGCTTACCACCGACAACAACATGGCGAACGGTTCTTTGCCCTTCTGTACATTCGCCGCTGCAGTCCAGCCGCTTGACGGCAGCTTTTTCCTGAAGCTGAATAAACATAGTCTCTTCCAAATCCTTCTGAGGAACCGGAAGGTCAAGCTGCTTATATGTTTTAATCCGGGATTCAACGTGTTCTATTTTTGTGATCGAATTCTCCAGAATGTTTCTGAATGCGTTATGGCCGGCTTTGTTTAAAGTCATATGCGTTCCCATCACCATCACATTAATTAGCCCGACAATAATAATGACTCTCCATTGCACCCGAATAAACCGACCAACTAATGACGTAATACCAAACACGACCAACGACAGAATGATCAACAATGGCTCCTGCAGAATATTAACAATAACCTGAACAGAAGCGATATTCTGAATATAATTTAAAACTATATCGAATAACTCCGGCGCCACAGCGACTGTTGTTTCGGCTGCCGTCTGCGCCCAGACAGGAGAAACAGCGCTCAAGGAAAGAATAAAGAAAAGCGGCAGTATTTTTGGTATATGCCGTTTTAATCCGTCGAGATACCCGCCCTTGTACAACAACCATCCAATAATAACCGGCATAATAATAAATACAGAAACAATAACCCCTCCAACAACTGAAGAATAGCCTCCTATAATTCCCAAATTTAGAAGCATGACAGTTGATACAAAGCTTACATGGCGTTCTCGTTCCGCTTTTGTATCTGCCAGCTTTGTAATAATCTTAAGCCGCCTTTTGGAAATATCTTTGGCTAATTTAAGTCCAAAATAAACGTCATCATTAATATGACTCTCTTTATATTTTTCCCATGCTGTAAGAACATTACCGGCTTGATCAAAAAAGCGATCATCCACCTTTGATTTCATTAACACAGTAAAAATTACCGGCAGGTATTTCAACAGCCGCTCCTGCTCCATGCTTTTCTTTTCCGTTAACTGCACTGCGTTTTCCAATTGATCCTCTTCCAGAATTTTCCACGCCAGGTCTTCTAATTTTCCTTGAGAACCATTAATATCAAACAACACACTCGCTATAACAGCCACCAGAGATAATTCTCTATCCGGATGATGGACCATTTCTTCAATAGAATTCTTATACCCTTGCTGATTTTCCGGACTATTCATTTTTTCCTGGTTTTTAACATAGAGGGCCATATACAAAACAGCATGTTTAAGTAATGAAGCAGGAAATCCTATTTTGTCCGGCTGATGCAGATTCTCTTGAACGAAGGTTAAAATAACGACGATCTTACGAATATAGTCTCTGATATTTTTAACCTCCCCGTGCCCATTAAGAAAAACGTTATCAGCAAGTTCCATATGGTATTCACTATGCCCAAAACTTTCTTCTAAATCTTTCTTAACTTCTACACCGAGCTTACGAAGAGGAATGTGAAATTCATCTAGTGCAATAAACATAGCCACCGCATAAAAATAAATTTGCTTGGGAAATCCCTGTTGATAATGAAATCCCAGTATCTGACTTTTAATTTCTTTTCTTACTTTCTTTGGCGAAAATTCATATTTTGCTAATAAGTTAATAACAGCTTTTTTAAGAAAGTCGATATATCGAACCTTGTCTTTGAGTTCTGTTTCTTCCTGATTAATCTGCTCAGATAAAATAATTATTTTCCGCAGATTCTTTTTATAACCCCTATAAAAATTCTTTTCCCTAGAAGCCTTTTTATGTCTCTTCAGCCATCGCGATAAAAATTCGGCCATATAAATTTCATATGAAAGAAGAGCTGTACCAAAAACCCATATCCACACCGGATAACCTGTTGGCTCAAAGTAGTGATCAAAAGCAAGGCCCGGCGTGGCCGACAGAGTGAAAAAGACAAATATAATCAATGAAATAAATGTTTTTGTCGTTCCCGATTTAAAGAGCTCCAGGTACCCACCCCTGTACAACAGCCATCCGATAATAAATGGATTAATCAAGAAAACCAGGTTATACCATCCAAGCAACAGACTTGAACTGAAGACCATCACAACGGCGGCGGTAAACCATGCCATATAAAAATAATGTGTCTTTAATTTTTTAGCCTCCCTTTTCCAATCAATGCGGCTTTCTATTGTATTTAAAGCGATTTCTACCCCATTTAACACTTCTTTCATTTTTTGATTTTCCGGAATTCCTTCGTACGAGGAAATTTTCTTTTGGAAGTCATCCAAAGAATTATCCGGGTGAGGAACAAACTTTGCCCAAATTGCAAAAGCGAAAGGTAAATGACGGATAATGTGCTTCTGTTTCAACATCTCTTTCGGCTTAAGATACTGCTCCGCCTTTATGCCATATATGATATCCCATATCGTTTCCTCCAAATACCCATGATAACGTCGTCCATCATATAAAACTGTTAAAACAGTATCCGTTATTAACTGTAACGCCAGACGGTCATCTGGTTGCAGCCTATCGTAGGTTAAATCAATCGTTGCCCCAATTAAACCAATCATTTCTTTAGAAATCGGTGTTTCACTATTTTCATACCTTTTGATGTAGACACCAAGTATAACCAAAAAGTGTTTGGTAATATTCAAAAGCCTTCGCTTTCTATCAGAAAAAGTCTTTTCAGCCTCAATCGACATAATCAGGAACGGTAATTCTTTCAGAATTTTCATTAAATATTCTTCAGATACTTCAAACTCACCAACACCGGAACGTAACACATTATTGGCAAACTCCAGATGCTGCCTATCATGCGGGAAGAAGGCCTTAATTTGGGCGCTGGCGTCCAAACTAAGCTTATGAAGCAACGCCGGATATTCATCCATTAATATGAGACCCGCTAATTCGTAGAAATAAAGATAAAGACCAAACTTATCTTTATGGTGATATTTTAAAAATAATTTTTTAATATCTTTCTGGATATCACCGGAAGATCGTAAATATTTGGTCAACAGATTAACTATTATATCTTCCTTGTCCTCCTCAATTTCTATAGCTGATAAGTCCAGTCCCATTTCTATTCTGGCTTCAACCTCATTTTCTTTAGATTCGAGCCTTATAAAATCAATCTTGTAATCCATCACGAGACCCTCATAATTAGGAAAATCTTCCTGGCGAGGGGATAAAGCCACTATCACTTTAATTTCTGTCATTGTCATAAGTCCGAGGATAGCCCAAACAGCCAGCTTCTGCGTAAATGTCATGGACGGTTCCAAAACAAAAACCAAACCAATGTATCCGAGGACAACAGCGATGGTTAAACCAAGCATAATTAGTCGTATATGATGTTTTTGAATAGTATGCTGTCTGCCTAATATACGAATAGCCTGACGAAGCTCATGACTTTTTATAAATGGAACAAGAATAAAGTTTCCAATTTCAAATATTAAGGTGGGAAGACCGATAAAGAATAGTATCGACCCGGTTGGGGCATAAAAAACAAAAAGTCCACTAATAATAATCATAACCGGCGTTGCGATGAAAAGAGCCAATGCCTGCCGCAACGGCGGCGCGTTACTTAGATTGACCTTCCCTGAGAAAATACCCCGGACCTGCGCCTTCCATTCTTTAAGATTAAAACCGAATGCAATCAACAGATGAATCATTTCGTGCAGGCCGGTCAGGGTTAAAATCCACAATAATCCCTTAATCGCCCTAGGCAATCTCAACATAACAAATATACTTGAACGTGCCTCTGTGGATTCCGAATTATCCGAATTATTTTCCTTTTGACGTTTCTTATGATATTTTCTTAATTTACCCGCTTCGTGAATATCCAGCATAAGGGTAAGAACAAAAAGAACCAACACTAAAACAAACGGCGGGATAACTAAATTTTCATTTGTAATCTCCTGAACAATATTATTTTGAACTACCTCCTGAGCAGAGGCCGCCCCGACCACCGACAAAGCCCCCATTGATATTTGAACTAATAGGAAAATAATTGTTATGATCCTGCTCCAGAAAGATTTTTGTACACCCCGGCTAACAGAAACATGAATTCTAGTAAATGTGATTTGATCTTTCTCAATTTCCAAATCTTTTATGCCTATACCAAAATGTCCAACAAGACTTCGATATAAATCAATATTTTCCTTGTGAAGAGTTTCATCTGAATTTATACCTTTTAAGTCTATCAATTCACGTAACGCCATTCCCAGTGTCGGATAAACGGGGAACACCCCCGTTAACGATGGTGGAAATACAAACATATCCATTTGATCAAGCTGTCCGTTTCCATCAATGTCATAAACAAATCCTGGGTGTCTGCTATAGATGATTCTCAAAAGATCCCAAATCTTTGCAAATATGACATGCCGCGGTGCGTCTATAACAAAATCGTTATAGCCGAACTGCTCTAAAAATTCTTGCGCGGCTGCTCTAACATCATCGCGTTCAATAATCAGATCCAGCATAAGGATTTGCCAAACACGCATCCTGTCAAGAAGCTTTAGATTATTCGCGTTGTATTTCACAAAAATTTCCCATAGCTTACGGGTTTGGGTCATAAAATCAGCATCGGCATTTTTTCGTCTCCACGAATTAAAAGGACCTCGTATACGATCAGCAACCTGGTGTATTTTCTGATTTTTAGTAATGCGCTCTTCTTCATCAATCTTTTCTAAGGCATTTTTAATCTTTTTCTTTTGTTCTTTAACCTCTGCCTGCATTTCTTTGAACTGAATAATTTGGGGGATTCTTTTGGTAATGATAGCTGTTTCAATTTGTCGAACTCTTTCTCTGGTTATATCCAGCTCACGGGCAATTTCTTCTAACGTCATATAATCGCCGTATACCTTTAACCCATAGCGCATTTCTATGATTTTTCGTTCCCGTTCATTGAGGTAATCAAGCATTTCCGTTAAGAATGTTTTACCATATCTTTCTTCAATGATCCCAATTACATCATCCATATCCTGGTCTGTAAAATTATCACCGGCAGTTGTTGTTGATCCATCTTCATGTGAAACAGGCGCGTCTAACTCTGACACATCGCTCACCGCTAAGGCTTTCCGTATTTCCTCGACCATTTTGATAGGTGAAAGTGCTTTTGACGATTTTTCTAGTTTTTCTATAAAGATGCCATTCAATGCAATATTTTCATCTGTGACCGGAATTTTATGTTTCTCTAGATCTTCAATAGTTTTATAGTAGACAAAAATCCATTCCCGCATATAAACAGGCACTCGAATTGTTTTATCTTGGTCATCAATCGCCCGTTGAATAGCCCGGTCCAAACCTTTCGTGACATACGTTGTAAATCGAAATCCCTTATCAGGATTAAACCTTTTAGCCGCATTTCTTAAGTTTATAACCGCTTCACTGAACAGGTCATATTGTGTAAGGATTTTACTATCCTTGATTTTTCTGTAATAGCGGGCTGCTCTCTTCATAACCCAACGCAAATTGGGAAGAACCAATTTATCGACAGCATTTCTAAGAATTTCCTCTTTGGCGAACACGTCCGTCAGATCTTTTTCCGAAACATTTAAATGTTCGTAAATTTTTTCCAACTCGACTTTCCAATCTTTGGCAAAGTCATCAATATTGTTTTTCCACGCAAATTTTTCTTTACGCTCCTTCAAAATAATAATCTCTTCCATTGTTTTCATTAACTCAGAAAGATAGCGTTCAACAATTTTGTTTGTTATCTTCGAATAATTACTTTCTTCTAATAATTTATCCCATTCTTGATATGTCTTTGTCTGCTTTAATTGTTTTATAAGCTTCTTAACATTTTTGATTTCCACGGAAACCCTATCCCCTTTTTCTTTCGTGGAACTCTTTAATTTAGAGAACAGATTTCCGGAAAGAATTTTCTTAATATCTCTTTCAAAAACTTTATCCACTCCGGAAAGAGTAAGAATAGACTTATATAAATTAAACTTGGTGGCTTGTATATCGCGCCCGTATATGACTTCCTGTTCCGCAGTTAACAATCTGGACCTTCTTATATCTTTCTTAAAAGCTTTGGGATCAAAATCTTCATATTTTCTCCAGGACATTCCCAACCATCGGGTAGGCTCTAATCTGTCATCATGAACTGATACTATCTTTCCAGATCTTAAAGAACGAACTAAGTCAAACCGGGCTTCTTTAAGATCTTTTTCCGTTAAAACGTGATCGATATCGCCATCAGGATTAAGATGAACTAAAATATCTTCAAATCCTTTTCCTAAAACTTCCCGGGCAAAGTCAACGCGGATTAAAAGACGCGCCGGTTCATTGCCTGACCGTGGAATAATACGGAGAACTTGATCAATCTTTTCCGGCGATTGTTCCACGACATCTAATAAGGCCAGCTTTAACCGGAGCAGATCATCAACCCGGCCTATTTCTTTCAAACGTTCACATAAACAATTTTCTATACTTGTCGGTTCATGCCCCAAGGATGACAGATACGCGTAAATTTTTAATTGCTCTCCATAAATTAAGGCGTTTTGACGTTTAACCTTTGTAAACACGCCCGCCGCGATCCATACCAAAGCTCCTATAGCAAGAAGAATAGAACCGATGCCCGGGAAAAATGCCATGACAAATAAAAGACTTCCCAAATTATAGAGTGGCCGGCCCTTGTCCTTTTGAGGGGTTTCCGATTTATTGAATAAAATCTGAACAGGATTTTTATCGGATGGGCCCTGAATATAAATAACGTTATTCTGGATAATATAAGGACCTACAACCTCTGCTCTGTTATAACCGCGTTTTTGATTTAATGACACGTAGGCTTTTCCGCCATCAATAGGTAAACCGTCATCATTACGGAAACGTATCTTGAGAACCTTAACGTTTGATAAATCAGCATCATTGGTGTCAACCCACAGAGCACCACTTTTCGGGTCTCTGTTAAAACGCCCTGTTATCAACTTAAATTTCAATGCCGCAAAGTTTTCTCTGGCAAACGTATGACCTTCTTTTTCATAGCCCGCATAAATGTCAATCTTTGTGCCCGGCAAATAGAGACAGCTATTACTTTGTACCCTCTTATATCCATGCGTGTATCCGGGATGGACCGCTATTCTTTGAACGACCAAACGACGTCGTTCCATACGTGTAGAAGATGTGGATGATGGAGTTGTTGAAACACAACCCGCGCAGGTGATTGCAACAAACAGTCTAATAACACCATTCTTCAACCGGGTTTTATAAATCAGCCAGATGACAATAGCCGTTGTAATACCAAATACGGCGGCGATGATGCCAATCTTTAATCCGACAAGAACAAGGATTGTTGCGATGGATTGAATGACGGCGTCGCGGACTGCCCATTGACCTTCTTCATTGAAGTTTTTCGTTCCGGATTGATCCGGTTTTTCACCATTTGCGTCTTGATTGACAATTTCCTGAATTTGCTTTTTAGCTTGTTCGGTATCATCCGTTTTTTCCAGGATAATAACTTTGGCAATCTGGCCCGCCTGTTTTGTTGATAACCGTTCCCGAAGAAGGTTAAATAACAAAATGGTAAGCACGTAATACGCCTTATCCCGGTCGTCTTGTAAAGAAGGATTAAGCAATATCGTTTTTCTTCGTTTTCTTGTTTGGATATCCCGGCCCTCATAAATAAAGGCATAAACGTTTTTCGATCCTAAGAAAATTTTCTCTGTTCCAGACTCAATAAAGAATGAATTTTCCATCAAAAGTCCTTTTAAATCCTCCAACTCCAGATTAGTTAGTCTTTCAAAAATGAAATCCATCACATGAGCTTCCGATGTAACATGACTCTTATTATTGTCTCCTACTGTTTGTATGGAAACATTCACTTCCTCATCAATCGGAATATATAAAAGACCTTTTCTGCCAATATGTGTTTCCCCAGCGTCTTTCTGACTCTCCTGGATAACTTCTTCTAGATTTTGTATCTTTTCTGCTTTTTCCCTAGCGGAAGAATCAAGCATACTTTCCTTAATACTCCTACGGACCGTCGATAGTGACCCTTTGTTAAACACAATGCCAAGCAGTTTCTTGTTATATCGTTCATCCGGAAATTCAAGATAGAAGATCGTCTCCTGAACAAATTTTTTCAACTCATCATATTCTTTTTGTGTTCCAGACTTAATAACAAAATTTTTAATTAAATTATCGATTTTATTCCGCTGCCGGTCGGGCATGTTATAATCCAGATTTTTTATTTCGTCCCGAATAAACTTTAACGAGCCGGCAATATAATCTTTCTTCGCCTTTGGATCAACCATACGCAGTAGGGCGTTAAATATTACCTTATAAATCTGCGGCATATTTTGGCCCAACACATCTTTTCTTAGCTTTTGTATTACTCGAATTCCATTCACAATTTCTAAAGCATGTCCCGAACGGATATACTTCAAAGCAACCCGAAGGCTCAAATTATCTTGAAACGCAAAGGAAATTAATACCGTAAATATAAAAGCCAGTGCGGCTGTACCTGTGACTGCAAAAGATTTGCCAATGTAGACCATGTAAACCATCGGCGCAATTACGATAATAACGCCCGCCAAGTAAAGAAGCTGCTCCGGATAGTAAATATTATCCTCGCTGTAAAACTCTTCCGATAGTTCAGACTTTTTCGTTTGCCTATTAGTAAGCTTTTTCGGTGTAATTTTCGGTAATACAGGTTTTACCGATGCATCCTCTTTCTTAGCTTCCTGTCCATTACGCTCTTGTTCATTTCGTTTTTGTATAAATGACCATTCATTAGAAGAAGCCCTTTCCTTCTCTCTGACTTCCGCCCGGCTTATAGCATTATCAAAAAATTCTTCTATCTTCTCTTCTATTGTCTTTTCCAACTTAGTCTTATTCACCAGATACGGAGCATCCTGACTGCCAACGATTCCTTCAAGTTCCAAACGATCCTCTTTATACAGCTTACGGCTAAGATGCATAAGCGCCTCCCACAAAACGACATAGCCGCCTAGCAGAAGATCTTCTTTCTCGTTAAAGAATTGCACTTTTTCATAAATGCGGTCTAGCTCGTTAGAAGCCTGTTCGTTGTAGTGGTTAATCGTGTAAATAGTCAATATCCACGCTCCTAAGATTTCTTCACTTTCTTTTCGTTTTTTCGCTACTTCATTTACAGTCTCAATGAGTTTATTCCAGATAGTCAGGACAATTCTTAAACGCTCTATTTTCTCTTGATAGTATGCGTCACTGATGAGCGGCAGAATGTCAGACGCTCTGTACAAATTGCCTTTTCCCAACGCCGATTCAAGACGACGATAAAGGGCCGCGTCAACGTTTGTCCACCAAAGTTTATAGGCATAACCTTGCCGAATCATGTCTTCGATAATAACTTTGCGGAGAACATATACACTCACAACAACTCCAACAAAGGCCAATGTTAAATAAGAGACAAACTGTACTGCCGACATAAGTAATCCGAAATAATCAAATGAAATAAATGCCAAATAAGGAACCAGCGGAACACCGATCGCAAAGGTAACTTCTCGCCATGGAATACGGCTTTCTGATAAAGCTCCAGTACGCTCGGCATTAAGACGTCGATAACGCTCCCAGCGCCCTAACATAACATTCCATATCCATAACATAAGCAGGATACCCGGAATAAAGCCAAAGATTGACAGCCCAGGAAGTACATTATCCGAACGGACCACACGGTCCCAGCCTGACGGGGATTTTCCTTGTATAGCGTCCGCGTGCAAATGTAACAATTCTAAAGCTAACCTTTTCTCCCACGGATTGTCGTACTCAGCCTTTTCTACCTCTTCAATAATCTCCTTATAAAACAGATTTGGATCTGTCATCTTATAGGATGGCGTCTCTTTTGCGTCACCCAGTTTTTCTTTCGAAATATTATAGGCTTCCTCTATAACGGCCTGTGGATCAGGCTTAAACATACCGTTAACACATTCACAAACCTTCATCTGTTCCAAAACAGGTCTTCCTTGGTACTTCACTTCTTGAACAACCCGCTGTCCTTCTGTACAAGATCCACCACATTGGAATCGTGAAGCAGCTTCCAGCTTTTGTATTTCCATAAACTCAGACTGTTCCCGATCCTTGTCCGATACCGGAAGTCCGTGTCGCTCAGCATATCGGATACGTTCCTGCGGGTTTTTAATTCTTTTTTCGATCTGCTGTTGTATGATCACCCGTGTTGTATTTTTGGAATATTCTATCGTTGTTAAAAGACCAGCACTAAGAATAACAAGAGCAACACCAGCCGCAACACTACTTTTCCATGAAACCTTTACAAACTTTCCAACAATAATAGTGATTCCAAAAACAACCAGTAGCAGAACCGTTAACGACGTATTTTGCAGAACACTGAAAATCGTTTGTACAAAGGTTGTACTTTGAAGATATCCGGCCCCTGTCTCAATAAGTTGTGTTGATACAACTTCAGAAACATTCTCTGCCCAGGCCGGACCAATAAGGAGACCCAGTGTTAATAAGACCATTATCGATTGAAGGGTTCTCTTTTGAATATGGAAGCGTTTGTAAAGAGGGTCCCGTTTAAGAACCTCAATCTTTTCTGGAACAGCATAGATATTAAACATCTCTGCCGCATGGCGATCGTTTAACACTTTCCACCAGGCCACTTCACCACTATGGATTGTAACCTTTTCGATATGCTTTAACTGCTTTTGAGTTAACGGCGCGTCCCTTAAATCAATGATAACAATACCGTCTTTTCCGATCGTGTGCGTACCTTCGTAGACACCGACAGGAACACTCTCATTCTCACCTTTTGGTAATAAACGGATACGGATTTTTGTTCCACGGTATTTTGGATCAAAGGTTAGACGTAAATAACGGTTCCCGGAAGATTTTGAGAAGTCGTACTTACCTTTTTTGGAAACGGCAAACGCGCGTAACTGTTGCCCTTCATAAGTGTGTTCTTGATCATAAATTGGATCCCAAACACCCAACAATTCTTCGGCATGAAGATTTAATGTGCGTGTGTCGATATTACGGATTTTGGTTTGATCGGCCGAGGCTTTATGGGCAAAGCTCGGCAACATGGTAATAACGGCGGCTAAAACAACATTATAAATAATATCCTTCAACCGGCTTTTGTAAATAAGCAAGCTGATAATAGCCGCTGCGGCTATGATAACAACAGCCTTTGGCAGAACCGCTATAGCAATGATAAGACCAGCAAAATCGTTTAGTTTTGTACCGCGCCCTTTGTTACCTTTATTTTTGCCGCTAAGGCTATTCACCTCACCATGGTCGCCAAAGACGCTTAAAACAAGTCCCGCCAATATAGTTAATCCTAAGAATATCCAAAGCGTTCGTCTTCTCTGGTTAGTTTCCTTTAATTCTTTAACCTTAGTTTCCGACTGAACAATCTCGTCTTTCTGTAGATCTTTAACCCCTGTTAGAATTTTCTTAAATTCATAGAATACTTTCTTTGGTTTTCCATCAATGGTCACAAAACCAAAATACTCTTCATTAAAATAATTGTCCGGCTGTGCTCCCAAGGCATAAATTCCTTTGGCTTCCTGAACACTATTTTGTCCACCTCTAACCTTCCACCACTCGTCTTTGAAAGAATGGAATGTGATTCCATCAATTTTTATATTCTTTAATTTCTTAGACTGGGCGACCTCAATGGCACCGTTAAGAATGGCAACATTTGTACTGGCCTGCATGGCTTCATCAGTGTATCCTTCGTGACGTTCATTTGTTTGATGGAAGGAATCCGCACCTGTCTCTGAAATGTACACGGTTAAAACACGGCCAACCTTTCCGGCAATCTCATTAAAATTACGTAAGATTGATTTTATATCAGTATTCCGATAAGTATTACCTCCCCAAGCATCTACCGAAGGAACTCGTTTTATGAAGTCAGCCGGTGGAACCTCACCGTGAGCGGTCGAAACCTCATGCAAAGGATCCACTCGTTTGGTATTCTGGGCAACCTCTTCTAAAATCGTCGGCCATGGCTGACCAGTAAACACCGCCCGTTTGACAAATTCAAACCATTCCGGATTGGTTTCTTTGATTTCTTCTAAGCCTTTTAACCATCCACTGCCATTAACCAGTGTATTATCATAATTAAATTCGTTACCAAACTCCCACATTAAGATGGCCGGATGATCTTTATATTTCTTAATGTAATCCAAATATGTTCCATCTCTAATAACATCCGCATGGAATCCGTAAATAACTTTAATATTATATTTGGCTAAATGATCCAAGAATGTTCTGGAATTTATTGGTGAGAATGTCCGAATAGCATTGAAGCCTGCTTCAGCAATCTCAGGGATATCATCAAGTTGAGCATCCCAATTGATACCATGCTCAACCGCAAAACCTTTATTGACCGGATTATATGTGACTGCTCTGACAGGAATGATTTCGTCTAACGTCGCCATATGTGTGGCAACAGCCGGGCTAACTTTAACAGGCTCCTCCGAAATAGTCTTAATTGTTTGACGTTCCAGACCTTCTTCAATACCACCATTACCTTGTATACTTTTAACGTATCGTTCTGTAGTTTTATTTTTTATAACTTGGAATGCATCATCCACGAATGTCACATACTGCGTGCGGGCGTTGGTAAACGCTTGGTGTGTCTGTGGAAGTTGTGACACAAAATACATAAAGCTGATCGTTGCGAATATAATGATCAGTGTAAATATTGGTTGAACCACGCCAAGAACAGCAGAAACCTTTTTATGTTCCTCATGCCCTTTTTCATATTCATTAATTAAATCTTTGATACCTCGTCTTACCGGTTTTGTAAGATCCCAATATTTATCTTTAATGTGTTGTCGATACTCAATAAATAACTGTTCCGCCATAACCCGAATTCTATGTGGAAGATCAGCCTGATTCAATCGTCTTAACAATCGAGGATATTCAAATCTTGCCTTGATACTGAAGATCAGGTTGCTAACCGCGCTAAGAACAATGAATGACGTAACAGCAACGGCGATATGAATGATGTATTTAGCAACAGTTTCAATTGGTATATAGTTTGTCCGCGTTCCAACTTCAACATAAATGACACCGGCAATTTTAACCGCGGCCAATGGCAGCTGGACAACAACAGATGCCCAAATCGCTTTAGAGAACTCTGAAAGTACCCGACGTATTTTTGCCAATCCTCTAAACAATGTTTTATGAAGGATAACTGTTCCAATACCGCCCAAGAATAATAGGGCAGCTCCATTAGTCACCCAGTGCGATAAGGCCCCAATATTAAGACCGATAATAATACTTCCTAAAACAACTGTTCCCGCAATATACCCTAGTAAACGTGCCGGCCATTCGAAAATCGTCTTTTCACCAATCTTGTCGTGGAATAAAAAGATAACAAGCGTGGCAAAGGCCGGTATTAAATAGTCAATATAACGCAAAATTATGTTTAAAAGGTCCAATTTTGTAGAGGCATACAGATGGAAGAATATTCCCACAAGTCCTCCAACAAGAACAAACAGGTATGTTTGCTCAAGGTGAATTCCTTCTGGTTTATACCAATGCCGTCTGTTGTGATCTACATAAATGCCTGCCGCAAATCCTAAGACGGCAAGT
>JAGQKQ010000209.1 GCA_020430005.1 Candidatus Omnitrophota bacterium | reverse complement strand
AAAGGGGGAAAAGGTGTGCGTCCCTAATTTAGACTGTTTTCACCTTGCCCCGGCCGTCACAATACGGACATTTCGAGAATGAGATAGAATCGATC
Organism: Candidatus Omnitrophota bacterium; assembly: GCA_020430005.1. Classification (GTDB taxonomy): domain Bacteria; phylum Omnitrophota; class Gorgyraeia; order Zapsychrales; family Zapsychraceae; genus JAGQKQ01. The sequence goes on along the minus strand of JAGQKQ010000209.1, from coordinate 3,622 downwards.
GTTTTTCCCGTTCGCGCGCGGGTCATTTCCACCAGCCCCAGAGGCGAGATTTTATAGACTTCAGTCTTGGCATGGTCCTTTTTCAGCGCTTTTTGAAGGGCATCGACAACTTTCCGCTTATGCTCATCCTTCACCATGTCAATAAAATCAATAACGATAATTCCACCCAAATCACGCAGGCGTAACTGGCGCGCAATTTCCGGAATCACTTCCATATTCACCATAAACGCGGCATCGCCAGGTGATGCTTTAGCTTTAAAACGACCGCTGTTAACGTCCACAACAATCAATCCTTCAGTCGGTTCAATGACCACATAGGCACCGGACTTAACATGAACATGTGTATTATAAATTGTCTCTAATTCTTTCGCGACATTCTTGTGCTCAAACAGCGCATGCTTTCCCTTATAAAAGTGAATCTTGTTCACCATAGAATTTCCGATCAGCGTTTGCACAAACTTTCGGATTTTCTGATATTCACTTTGAGAATCAATAATCAGACGATCAATTTTATCCGTCAGATAATCACGGACAATTTTCCATGTTAATTCGCCTTCCTCATAGATCAAGGCAGGAGCTTTTTCCTCTTCGCTCTTCTTATAAATTTTGAGCCACATGTCATAGAGGAATTTTGCGTCGCGGATAAGCTCACGTTTTCCCTGCTGTGAAGACGCTGTTCGAATAATAAACCCGCCCTGTTTAGCGAAAGAAAACCCCTTAATAACATCACGCAGCCGTTGACGTTCTTGCACATCTTCAATCTTGCGGGATATACCGGTTTGTTTATCAAACGGCATATACACCACAAAACGCCCTGGCAGCGTAATATGTGTTGTCAGACGGGCGCCCTTGGCCCCGAAAGGATCCTTCACAACCTGAACAAGGATCTCCTGACCAACACTGAGAGGGATTTCCCCTTTCTTTTTATTAAACTTCTTAGGCGCTCTTTTATTGTTATCTGTTTTCTTAAAAATGCGGCTTAAAAGATTTCCTGACTCGGTGAATTCCTCATCAAGAAGTGGATTAGCGGCATCTGTTAAATATAGAAAACCGTTTTTTTCCTGGCCTATATTCACAAATGCCGCATTAATGGATGGCAAAATGGATTCAACACGCCCCTTGTAGATATTACCCAGCAGAGACTGGTATCGATCAACCTCGATCTGAAAATCCTCGACCCTGCCCTTTTCAATGATGGCGACCAGCCGCTCACCCTTTTGTACCTGAATCAATATTTCTCTAGACACAACTCTCCCCTAACCTTTCTAAATAACCTTAGTTAGGCAGGCAACGGCTTTTTTAGGCCCCAACATCCGGTGTGATGATATGGGGTGTGATAAAGATCAGCAAGTCTGTTTTGATAACCGTCTTTTCGTTTTTTGTAAACGCAAGACCGACAATCGGTATATCTCCGAGAAACGGTATCTTTTTTCTAACATCAGTTGTTTTATCCGTAATTAAACCGGCAATAACCAGTGTATCAGCATCTTTCACCATAACCCTTGTATTGGCGACTTCTTTACTGATCAACGGTAAATTGATGTTATCAAACGGTGTTTCACCGGCGAGCTCCGATACCTCCGGAACAATATCAAGCGTAACATACCCTGCGTTATTCACATGAGGCGTAACTTCAAATGATATCCCTATCGTTCTCCAAGTAAATCCGTTGACTTGCAGTGTTGCCTGCTCTTCGTTATATGCATAATTCGGAATCGGACGATCTACTCCGACTTGTATACTTGCTGGAATATTATCCAATGTGACAATACGTGGATTGGATAATATATTTGTATTTGTTCTCTGAGCTAACATTTCAAGAACAGCTTGGAACTGTGTAAAATCAAGCGTTCCATAAGTAAACTCTGTGTTGGCGTTTCCTAAAGTTGTTTGTGTTCCCGGAAAATCGTTATCCTTTAAATACTTGTTATCAGAATGAGACGTGAACGGAAAGGTTACCGGACGTTCGGCCCCGCTAACGGTGGCCTGTGTAATCCAGTCAATACCCATATTTTCCGTGTCGTTTAATCCGGTTTCAACGATCTTTGCTTCAATCAATACTTGCGGTGTTGTCGCATCCAGCTTATCAACAACCCCTTCCATAAGGTCTAATTTTGAAGCCGTATCTGTCGCAATAATCGTATTAGTGCGTTCATCAAAATTAATAGACCCCCGGTCTGAACGCATTTTCTCAACAGAAGCGATTACTTCCGAAGCCTTCCCGAAATTTAGGACAAAAGTCCGTGTTTCCAGGGGCTCCTGTTCTGCCAAAAGCATAGCATCTTCCCGGCGTTTCTTCAAATCTTCAATAGTTGAGACCACTAGAATATTTCCCTTATTTTCATAAGCATATCCATAAGTCTCCAAAATGACCTCTAGAGCCTCTTTCCAAGGCACATTCTCTAATTGGATCGAAATTACGCCCGTCACATTGGGGCCAGCCACAATATTCACGCCACTTTTATACGAAAGTATTTTAAGAACATTGCGAATATCTGCATCACGAAAATCAAGGCTCACCAAACCATCATCGGACAGATTAAGCTCGGTTCCCTCAACAGATATATCGTTTAAACCAACATCTGCTTCCTGTGCCATAGACACATTCACTACACAAAACACAACAACCAGTACTAAAAATAAAGCCTTCTCCCACTTCTGTAACATAATCACTCCTCCTTGGTTAAACGCAGCGTAGAACGTTGCGTCCCTTTAAGTAGGGTAACGGTATCGGATGTAATTTCTTCAATCAAAAAATCTCCCACCCGATCGTTTTTTCTAATAATTTGTCCATTAATAATAGCGATATTCCCATTCGCGTTTGTCATAATACCTTCTAACGCCAAATCAGAAAGCATATACTCACGCTTTACATTAACTAACTCCCCTGTTGTCGTTACAAGAGGCATAAATGGATCTCGTTTATTCATTTCTTGATAAACAAAACCTTTCTTCTCTTCTTGTTCCTCTTGAGCAAAAACTATTGTTGTGCCCAAAAAAATAAAAACAACTAAACACCTAATGAATACAAAAAGATTATTTTTTTTCATCAGACTTCTTTGCCTCTTTTTCATAAACAATTGTACTCAATATAAGCTTAATTGTGTTATCCGTTGAGCCCTGAAGTTGTGAAATAATAAAAGCATTGGCTTTAAAAAATGCCGGGTCACTTTCAATTTGATTCAAAAATCTTCCAAAATCATGATACTGACTACGTGCTTCAATTTGAATAGGCAGATCATAATAGACGCGATCATCTTTCTCGAGTAAAACCTCTTGCTCATTAGAGCGCGGCATAATTTGGTTAATTTTTACATTATTTTCATTAGCAATACGGGAAATTTTTTCTAAGACCAATGGAATACCCGAACGCGTCGTTAACTGAAACTCTAACTCTGCAATCTTAGTTTCAAAATCTTTAATTTGCTTACGGTATTCTCCCATACGCAATAAATTGGTTTCTGTTCGCTCAATATTTCCCTCTAATTCATTAATCTGAGGTGTAAGCTTGTTCATCGTCGCTAATTGCGGTCGCATAATAATGAAATAATCAAGTAAAAACACCACAACCAAAACACCGGCAAAACCATAATAAATATTTTTTTGATCCGCATTCTTGATT